>NZ_JBZRPK010000670.1:0-13726 GCF_058382125.1 Haloferax sp. s1 | reverse complement strand
GCTCGTGAAGCACTCCGACATATAGCCGTGAGCGTCCACGATACCACGTTCGAGGTACTTCCCGTCGGGAGCCATGTCCGGTTCGCCGCGCTCGAAGTACTCGTTCGTCCCGTCCGGCGGCCGTCGAACGGTCGGAATGACGATATCACCTTCCTCGAAGCCCGTCGTCGTCGGGTCGACTACGACACCGATGGCTTCGTGGCCGAGTATCTGGTAGTCGTCACCCGGTGGGAAACCACCGTGAGTTCCCTTGATAACCTCGTGGTCGGTGCCGTCGACGCCAACTCTAAGCGTCTTGACCAGAACCTCCCCGTCCGCTGGTTCGGGTGTCGGAACGTCGATGACCCGAGGGGATTCCTCGCCGCGATGGACGGCTATCGCACGCATTACAGCATCCTCCGTCCGCTTCGGTCGTCCGGTGCGTCGTATCTCGCGCTGTTCGACCTGCCCATCGGACTGTGCCGCATCCGGTGTCGTGAGCCGGTGTCACCAACACAGGGGGCGCTCGGTAAGGCAATCATCACGACACACGTCACTGGGTTGGGACAAATACCTTCGGGTAACCAGTAGTTTCGCCCGCGCACGACGCTCCGACGAATCGGAGAAAAGAAATTCGATGGACCGAGGATGGTCGTGTGCTGGCAGGCCAGCACGCCGAGAGTGCTGACAGCCGGGTCGAACTCCGGCGGGTCAGCGGCTAGCTACGAGTCCTGTCACTCGCTCGTGAACGGAGCGAAGATGGACGAGAACTCGTATGGCTCTTGGTCGATACCGCTTTTCACGGGCGACACCTCGCCAGAACCGGTTCCGTTGTCCCGGTCGATAGACCAGAACGAAAGTAGGCCGATGTCGTTGTCCTGCGCGAAGGTGAGGACCTGTTTCGCGTCGGCCTGCGTAAACTTCCCACCGACGTTGTTCACGCCAATCATCGGCGTGATTCCGACCATGCTCCAGCGTTCGCCGGCCGATTTGTCGGGGAACAGAGTGCCGAGGTCATCGTGGAGGTTGCTGGCCGACTGGGTCACGATATCGCCGCTCGGTTCGACCCACCCGTAGTTCATCGTCATGATGTTCACCGTATCGATGGTGACTCCCTTGTCGATGGCGTCCTGAAGCACGTCTTTGCCCTGTGCGGTCAGTCCCTTCGTCGACGTGGGGAGCGTAAAGGAGACGCTGACCTCGGGGCGTCGCTCTTGGAGCATCGCGAGCGCCTCGTTTCGGCGCTTGACCGTGCTCATGGCGAACGCCTCTTCGTCGATGTCCAGGTGCGTCGCGCCGTACGCATCGACGACCGTCTCGAAGTGGTCGGCGAGAACCGCCGGGTCGTCGGTTCCATCGGCGAGATACGGCCCTGCCGCGCCGCCGAAGGCGATGATGACCTCGCCGCCAGCAGCGTGGATGTCGTCGATATAGCCGCCGACGGACGACTCACCGACGAGTTGGTTCGAATCGCCGTCCCACGCCGGCTTTCCGTCCGGCCCTGCGAGCACGAATGCGAGATGGAAGTAGTTCGTCCCTGCTTTTTTCGCGTGGTCTATCGGTGCCGTCTCCGAATTCGTCGAGACGTGGTCGTAGGGTGCGAAGACGTTCGACGGAAGGCTGCCTGTTGGCGTTCCGCCGCCATCTGACGATTCGACGGTGACGGTCTTGTCCGTCGTATCGGTTGCACCGTCTGACCCCGTAACTGTGAGTTTGACCCCGTAGGAACCAGTCGATTCGAACGAGTGTGAAACTGTCTTCCCGCTCGCACTCGCGCCGTCAGTGAAGGACCAGTCGTAGGTATCGACTGTACCGGTCGATTCGCTCGCATCGAACGAGACCGACGTCCCCGGCGTCACAGTCGCGTCGTCGATGGTGAACGCCGCCGTCAGACTCTCGTCGTCGCCACCGTCGTCGGGGCCGACTTTGGTCCAGTAGGCTGAATCCGTAGACGGTTCGGCATTTCGGGAGGCGATGTCGGCTTCCCAGATGTAACCGTCGTAGGTGACGCGGTCGCCTTTCTCGTATAGCGTCGTTTCGTCCCACTTCGGCGGGGACTCGGCCGATACTGCTGTCGATGCTGCGCCCACGCCGGCAACCGACGTGACGAGTGCTGATACGTTCCGGAGATAGGTTCGGCGGTTCTGTGTCATTGGTTGGTTGTGAATGCTTTCTGCGTCATTGGTTGGTTGTGAATGCTTTCTGCGTCATTGGTTGGTTGTGAAGGCTTTCTGCGTCATTGGTCGGTCGTGAACGGATTGAAGAGAGACGAGAATTCGAACGGTTCCTGCTCGATGAGGGTGCTCTCGTAGAGTTTGTCGCCTTTGCCGTTGTCGCGGACGAGTTCCCAGAACGAGACCAACCGGAGGTCGTGGTTCTGTGCGAAGTCGAGGACCTGTCTGGCGTCCTCCTGATAGAACGTCCCACCGATGTCGTTGACGCCGATCATCGGCGTGAGTCCGAGCATGTTCCAGCGTTCGCTGGCTGATTTGTTGGGGAAGAGGTCGCCGAGTTGCGTGTGGACGCTCTCTGCCGCACTGATGGCGTTTTCGGCGTTCGGCTCGATGTCCGCGCCGTAGTCCATGACCATCAGGTTGACTGCGTCGAGTTCGACGCCTTTCGAGACAGCGTCTTCGAGGACGAACAGCACGTCATTCGACGAGTGGCCGGGGAGACCCGAAGGCATCACCGGCAGAGTGTACGAAACGCGGAGGTCGGGGTACTCGTCTTGCAACATGACAAGCGCCTCGTTCCGTCGTCGAATCGACTCCTCGTCGCGGCTGATAAGCGACTCTTCGTCGAAGTCGATGTACGTGAGGTCGTACGTATCCACGACCGTCGCGTAGGCGTCTTTCAACTCGCTCGCACTCGTCGTCGCCTCGGCGAGGTACGTCCCGTTGAGACCGCCAAAGGAGACGATGACTTCGCCGCCGTGTTGGTCCCGGAGTTCGGTGAGTTGGGTGCCGACATCGAGCCAGTTGCTCGGTTCGCCGACCTTCTGGCTTCCGGCCCATGCCGGGTCGCCGTTTCCATCAGCGAGGACGAACGCGAGCGTGAAGTACTTCGTTCCGGCCGCCTCGACGTTGGCCGCGAGCGAGAGTTGGTCTTCCAGCATCATATCGACGTACGGGGCGAAGACGCTGTCCGGGATTGGGTTGGCAGACGGGACGCCGTCGGCGTCGACCGTGAGGTTCCGCGTCGCATCGGCGGTGTTCCCGTCGGCGTCGGTCACCGTCAGCGAGATGGTGTAGTCGCCGGTTGCGTCGTACGCGTGAGCGGTGGTAAGCCCCGTCCCCGTCGTTCCGTCGCCGAAGTCCCACTCGTAGCTGCTCAGGTCGCCGGTCGACGCGCTGGCGTCGCAGGTGACCTCGGTTCCGGGTTGGACGAACGTGGCACTCACGTCGAACGCGGCCGTCGGGGGGTCTCCTGCATTGTCGGCGGGTTCGATTCCTTTCCACATATTCGCGTCGGCGCTCGGTTCGTCACCTTTCGTCCACCACTTTGCCTCCCAGATGTGGGCATCGTGGACGACGCGGTCGCCGTCGGTGTAGACCGTATCTGGGTCCCACTGCGGGTAGTCACCGGCCGCTTTCACTGACTGGATTCCTGCTGTCGAGAGTCCCGCAACCCCGGTCAGTCCCGCGATGGACCGGAGTATCGAGCGTCGATTCTGTTTCATTGATTCACTTGTCCGTCGATGGCGTCGAGAAGTGACCCGTTGTAGTCTTGCGACAGTTCCCAGAACATTACGCCGCCGAGTCCTTCCGACTTCGCGAGTTTGACCTTCTCTTCGATGGATGCGGGGTCGTCGTAACTGATGAATATCCCTTTTTCCTCGTTCCAGAGCCACGGCACCTGCCCCTGTTCGTTGACGTTCTTTTGCCAGCCGTCGGCACCCTCGTAGTTCTCTTCGAGGTCGCCGTAGTCGAACGCACCGGTGTTCGCTTGGTCGGAACCGAGAAGGTGGTTCCACGTTCCTGGTGGGATGACCTCGTTTTGGTACTGCGGGTCACCCTGCTGCCAGTCGGACAGCGAGAAGGTGTCCCAAATCCCGTTTTCGACCTTACAGCCGCGGCCGTAGAACGGGAGACCGAGTACGAGGCTGGCGGGGTCTTCGACCGGTTCTCCGTAATCTTCCCACTGCATCCAGTCGACCCAGTAGCCTTGTTCTTTCCAGATTTCGAGCGTCGTTTCGAGGGTGTACTGCTGGGCGTCCCCGGATGGTGGGTAGTCGTCCGGCGTGCCGTAAATCGGGGCGTTTAGCCCGGCAGTCTCGTGCCAGACGCCGGTGAAATCGTACGACATCATGTAGATTTCGTCGACGACGCGTTCGACCTCGCGGTGTTTGACTAACGAGGCGTTCCAGTCTGAACCGCCGTTTGCGACCGAGAGATAGTACGTTCGGCCGTCTTCTTCCTCGACGGTGTCGAGTTTGTTCCGAACGGCTTTGAGGAGTTTGACGTGGTTTGCTGGTCCTTCCGCACTTCCACACTCACAGGCACCCCTGTTCGGACCGGGGTGTTCCCAGTCGATGTCGATGCCGTCGAAGTCGTACTTCCGCATGAGCGAAACCGCGGTTTCGGCGAACCGAGTTCGGTTCGCCTCGTTTGCGGCGGCGTCCTCGAACCCGGGCGAGAGTGCCCACCCACCGATAGAGAGTTTGAGCGTCGTATCCGCGGCCGGACCCTGCTTGAGGTCGGCAAACGACTGGAGCAGTCCTTTGTGGTCGACTTCGCTGTCCGGGATGACCACGCTTCCGTCGGATTTCACGTTGAGGAACGCGTACAGTACGTCGGTCACCTTGTCGAAGGGGATGTCTTCGGGGTAGTACTGATAGTCCTCGTTCCCCTTCCAACTCGGATAGTAGCCGACGACACTGAACTCGTCCGACGGGGCGTTCTGCGAGACGGTGACCTGTTTCGATGTCGTATCGGTTCCGTCCTCGTTTCCGACGGTGAGTGTGACCGTATACTCCTTTTCCGACTCGTAGGTGTGTGTTACGGTCTCTCCCGTTCCGGTCGCTCCGTCGCCGAAGTCCCACTCGTAACTCGTGGGACTTCCGCTGGACCCGCTCGCGTCGAAGGAAATCTCGACACCCGGTTCGACGTAGGTGTCGCTCGCGGTGAATGCGGCTTTTATGCCACCGCCGCCACCGGCCTCTCCGATTTGTTTCCACATGTTCGCGTCGGTGGTCGGCTCGTCGCCTTTCGTCCACCACTTGGCTTCCCAGATGTAGCCGTTGTGAGTGACGCGGTCACCGCCCGTATATGCCACGTCTGGCTCCCACGCTGGTGGTGTTTCTGCTGCCGATGCGGTTGCGCTCGCGCCCGAAAGGAGTGCGAGCAGGGCTGACGTATTCCGTAGGTAGCTTCGTCTGCTCTGTCTCATAGTTGGTGTCGCCCGTCAGTGGGTCGTGTAATGGTCGGAATCACCGTTGTCAGAGGGTGCAGCGTTGAACTCCCGCGGTCTCTCCCGATTTTTCACGTCCCTCCCGACGTGCTGACGACAGATACCGTACTGAGTATTAGTTATTAAATGTTGGCACTGTCTAAATTTTAGTATTTTAAAAAAGAATTTTTACAGCCGCTATCTGGCGTCCCTCGCGGCGAGGGGACGCCACGATTAGTGCACGTACTGCGTGTTCTGTGCGTTTACAGACCCGTGTGGTCTGTGTGCTCTCTGTGTCTTAGAGATGTTCGAGGAGCGTGTCGAGTAGCACTTCGTTTTTGTCGCCCGAGAATGCCCAGAACATCATCCCGCCGATGTCGTTGTTGACGGCGTAGTCCGTCTTGATGCCGATGGACTTCGGATTGTCGTAGCTGACGAGCACGTCGGAGTTGTTCGAGTATATCCACGGTACCTTGGCCGTGTCGTCCCAGTGGTAGTCGTACTCTGAGCTTGGTTCGAGGTTCTTGTTGATATCCCAGAACTCCATGATGCCGTTGTCTTGGCCCCACGTTCCGTCGGGGGAGCCTTCGAAGGACTGGTACAGACCGCCGTTGTCGCTACTCGCGACGTTCCCGAAGCTCCGGCCGTAGAACGGGAGACCCATCGAAAGCTGGGAACTGTCGAACGCGGTGTTCGCCCAGTAGCTCATCGCGGCATCGACGTTGAAGTCTTCCGCCCGTGGGGACGGGTCGTTCTCCTTGAAGTACAGCGGACTCTGGTGGTTCGTGTAGTCGTCGAAGGCTCCGTGGAAGTCGTACGTCATGACGTTCACGAAGTCGAGAAGCCCGGTGTTACGCTGGTGGTCGAGCCCGTTGTTTTTCTTCGGGTCGGCGGACAGTGCGGTCGTCAGCAGGTACTCTTGTCCGTCCTCCTGTTCGGCAGCGTCGAGTTCGGCCCGAACCGCATCTAGCAGGTCGGAGTACCGCTTTTTGTCGCCGTCGCGGACGATGTTCCCCGACTTTCCGCCACCGCCGGGATACTCCCAGTCGATGTCGAGACCGTCGAAGTTGTGCTCTCGCATAATCTCGACGGCGGTCTTCGCGAAGCGCTGTCGACTCGCTTCGGTTTCGGCCGCGTTCGAGAAGTACTTCGAGTCGTTCCAGCCACCGATAGAGAATAGGAACTTGGTCGTCGGGTCGTCGACGATTTCGTTGAACCCTTTGTGGTCGTGCCACGATTCGGGCTTGAGAACCCGGTACGCCGCATTCTCGTTGATATAATCGACTGCCCCGTCCTGTTTCACGGTCAGGAAAGCGTAGTTAACGTGTGTGACTTTGTCCAGTGGGATGTCGCCGGGGGTGTACTCGCGGTCCCACTGCGCCCACTGCATGTAGTACCCGACGACGCGCTTGTCGGTCGGCATTCCGCCGTCGCTCGCAGTGATGACCTTCGTCGTCGAGCCAGTCGCGCCAGAGTCGTCCGTTACGGTCAACTTGACCGTGTACTCGCCCACCGAATCGTACGTGTGAGAGACGACTTTGCCGGACCCAGTCGCTCCGTCGCCGAAGTCCCAATCGTACTCGGTAGCGGTGTCGCCCGACCCACTCGCATCGAACTCGACTGTTTGCCCGGGGTTGATGACGAGGTCGCTTGCGGTGAACGACGCTTTCGGACCATCTCCGCCGTCGTCGACCGGCTCGATTTGCTTCCAGACGCTCGCGTCCGTACTCGGCTCGGTACCGCGGGTCCACCACTTGGCTTCCCAGATGTAGCCGTTGTAGGTGACGCGGTCGCCGCCGGTGTAGGTTGCTTCAGGGTCCCATTTGGGGGGTGTCTCTGCTGCTACGGCCGTACCCGCGCCACCGAGGAGCGCAAGCAGGGCCGACGTGTTCCGTAGGTAGTCTCGTCTGCTCTGTTTCATAGTTCGAGCGGACCGTTTTCGACGGCGCACTCATGTGTGCAGTATTGTCGAACGTATCCTGTAGAGCCATTGTCTCACACAGTATAATAACTCTACGGCCAATCATATTTTATCCGATATATACTCAACGTTTGAACCCAATGTCCTTCGGTATTCGAACGACGCGTGTCAACCTCCAATTCCGAATCGGCTTCGCCACGTAGATGATTTCGTAATAGTAACAGTCGGGCCTCGCTGTTTGCTACGTTAGTATGCCTCATAAAATTCGCTTCTAGGGATTGTACTGGTTGGATTCGTGGAATTAGGTATCTTTCCCCGTTTGGGACGACTATGTGGCCCTAGCCGATACCGACTGGCTCACTAGTAGTTTGTTTCGTATTACGAAATAATTTGGCCGTCGTACTTGGTTTCCACGTTCAGAGGGTTGCTGCTGGGTCTGGATGAGCCGAACCCCGTTACGGTCGTACGTGTGTAATGTTCTGCGAACTGATCAGGTCCTTGACCTGTCGGGGACAACGGTTTCGACACAGCTCAGCTACACAGGTCTTACTTGATGGTTGACCCGATATCAATTACAAACGTACTGGTGTAATTTGTAGGTGATTCGGTGGAACAGACTCTGCCAGTCATGTATCCACTTGAACGAACTGACTCCAGCAGTCCGTGGCTCTCGGTAGTCGATAGCTTTCGACTCCCGTGAACACCTGTCTTTGGTACTAATTTCACGCTCTGACAGCGGTGGATGAAAGCCCGGCAACCATCTAAAACTGAACATATGTTTATCTAGGTTTGTACATCAATTTCCAACACATAAATATTATGAATGGTTGATTTATTCTATATCTACGTTTCAAATTCCTCTCTTTGTTGGTGTGGGTGTTTGAAACAACCTCAATATATGGTGTCGGGAAAACATTTGTGTGGAAATTATTCTGCTACTGTCGATTCCGAATCGACGTGTTAGGTCAAAGGCTTACTCACTAGTTGGTCCTGTTCGAATCGTTGGTTCAAGCTCGGCTAGCGCGTTCGAGAC
The DNA here is from genome assembly GCF_058382125.1 of Haloferax sp. s1. Classification (NCBI taxonomy): domain Archaea; kingdom Methanobacteriati; phylum Methanobacteriota; class Halobacteria; order Halobacteriales; family Haloferacaceae; genus Haloferax; species Haloferax sp. s1. The sequence continues at coordinate 5,405 of NZ_JBZRPK010000670.1, read as the reverse complement.
GGTGCCGTAGGCCGCGACTTCGGGGGGTGCGTGGTCGTCACTGTAGCCGTACTCAACCAGTCGATTTCGGTTTAGACAGAGCTTGTCGTACTCGGGTTTGAACAGGTCGAACAGTTCGAATCGCTCTTCGAGTTCCGGGAACTGCGACTGGTAGTCCTCGATACTCGCTCGAACCTGCCGCCAGAGTTGGTCTTCGTCGTATCCTTCTCGGCGGTTGAGTAGGTCCGCTACGTAGCGCAGCACACAGATGAACAGCGTCCCGACGATGTGCTGGCACATCCCTTCGGGCGGTCGCTGGTGGATGATGTCTTCGTGTTCGTACAGTCCGTCGGGCAGTCGGTCGAGTTCGGGGAGCCATACTTCGCTAACCGCGATTTCGTCCACGTAGTCCTTGATTGCGAGGCGCGTGGGCTTTCCGTCCCGTAGGACCAGCATCGTATTCGTCCCGTGCGGCATGAAGACGAGTCCGTACTTGTAGAGGTAATGCAGCAGCGGCGGGAGCAGCACGTCGAAGCAGTCCGCCAGCCACTCGTCGACAGAGCATCCGGCGCGGTCGGCGAGCTTCGAGACAATCGGTGTTCCATCAGTGTCCTCGTGCATGAGTGCTGAAAGCGGGAGCACCTGCTCGTCGTCCTCGACGAGCGATTCGACACTCTCGCGCCAGACTGCGCCCAATAGCTCGTGGTACTGGTACGGGGCGTCGTCGAGTTGCGAGAACTTGGGGTGGTCATAGTTGATACTCGCAATCTCTCCCGGTAGCACCAGGTTGCAATCATCTCGGAGGAAGGAATCATCGTCACGAATCGATTTGACGTACTCCGTAACCCGCGGTGCTTCCAGCGCTTGCTGGCCGGGGAGTCCGCGATAGACGATGGTGTTCAGCACACGGATGGGAACCTTGACGTGTGGCTTCTCGGGGTCTGAGATATTCGTGAGCGTCCGAACTGACTGCTGTGGGAGGTACGTATCCGGCCCCGTTCCGAGGGGTACGATAGCGTCACTCGCAATCTCGCCAGCGAACAGTTGGGCAACGGTGTTATCCCACTGCCACTCGTGGACGGGGAGGTAATAATACGAGTCCGGGTCGTGTCCCTTGCTTCGGAGCGTGTCGGCGAACTCCGCGGTCGTGTCTTCAAGTTGCTGGGTCAGAAGCGACTCGTAGTCGAGGCCGTCTACACTCCGGAAGTCGGCGAACGCTCGATGCACGGCGACCCAGACGAGCGATTGCGGGGTCTTTAGCTCCGGGGCGTACGACTGATAGTCGTCGTAGCCGAATCCGATTCGGCCCTTGTTGATGGTGAACCACGGATGGCCTTCCATCTCTCCCTCGATGGCCGGATAGTCCATGTCGAGGATGCTCTCTTCGACACCTTCCTTGCGGGCGTCGATGTGCGCATCAGCCAGCAGTGTGTTGTTGTACTCCCGAACGAGGTGGCTCGCCGTTTCGGGTGCGACGCCGAGAGACTCTCTGGCGTCGAGGAGGAACTGCACGGCATCGGTTGCCGCCGTCCATTCGCCATCCTCCTTGCGCTCGATGCTGTCCACGTCGACGCGGTAGCTGTCGAACGGCCGCGATTTCGCCTTGAAGCGGTAGGCGACCGACCCGTAATCGAGTCGGTACTGTGTCCATTCCTCGTCAGTTCTCTGTTCGATTGGCTCCAGCAGTTCCTCGTAGAGGAATTCTTCGAGCATCTTGGCGAGTAACTCGCGATTGACGCCGGTCCATCGTTCCGTTTCGAGCGCGTTCGTAAGCATATCTTGTCCGTTCATCGGCTGCCCTCCATCGAGGTGGCGGTCATCTGTGTGTCTCCCTCACTAACTGTTTCGAGGAACTCTTCGACCGAAAAGTCCTGAAAGACGGTATCCTCGTCCTCGGGATACACCGTTCGGTCGCAGAGTTGATTCACGATATGGGCGTTTCGGTAACACCCCAGTCCGAGGTCGGGTGCGCCGACCCCGTGAGTGTGCAGTTCGGCGTTCTGGACGAAGATGCGACCCGTCACGTCGTCGTCCGTCTGCAAGCGGTAGTCGTCGGTCACGCAGTACCGGCCGTGCTCGTCCCACTCGATACACGACTCTAACGGCGAGAGGAAGCCGGGTGTCGGCCGGTGGTATCCCGTCCCGAGGATGACGACTTCGCTTTCGTGGGTAAATCGCGTTTCGGACTGCCACTGCTCGCAGACGAGGAGGTATCGTGAGTCGTCGCTCTCATCACCTTGGTCACTGCCACCACCGATTCGGTCGATGTCCGTCACCTCCGTCATCGCGAACAGCCCCACGTCGGGGTCGCGGTCGCCGATTGACCGGCGGTAGAGCATGTCGTAAATCTCTGCGCTGGTGTTTACGTCGATGCCTTTGTACAGCAGTCCCTGTTCGGGATACACCTCGTCGCGGGTCTCCTGTGGGAGGTCGGTGAAGTACTGCGTGTACTCCGGCGTGAAGTGCTGTAACCCGAGTTTCGAGTACTCCATCGGGAAGAAGCCTTCCGAGCGAGTAAGCCAGTCGAGCCGATAGTCGGCGTCGGCCTGCGCATCGAGCAGGTCCAAAAACACTTCCGCGGCGCTCTGTCCGGAGCCGATGACAGTTATCGAGTCCGCGTCGAGACAGCGGGATTTTCGGTTTCGGTAGGCTGCCGTGTGGAACACGTCGCGTTCCGGATGGCCACCGAGTGCGTCGGGCACGTACGGGCGACTCCCGACGCCGAAGACGACATCTTCTGCCCGGTATCGGTGTTCTTCGCCGTGTTCGGGATGTCGAGCGATAACCTCGAAATACCCGTCGTCGCACCACTGAATGTCCGTCACACGCCGCTCGAACTGGCACGTATCGAGTCGTTCGCTGACCCAGCGCAGGTAGTCACTGTACTCTCGGCGGGGAATCTGGAACCGCTCGTAGAAGTAAAACTGGTAGATACGACCGGTTTCCCGGAGGTAGTTCAGGTAGCTGTGTGGACTCGTCGGGTCGGCTAACGTCACGAGGTCTGCGAGGAAGGGAACTTCGAGCGTCGTTCCCTCGATAAGCATCCCTTCGTGCCACGCGAATTCGGCTTCTTGTTCGAGGAACACGGCATCGACCGACCCATCAGTCCCATCGAGTAGCGCCGCAAGGCCGAGATTAAACGGCCCGAGACCGACGCCAAGCACGTCGTGGACGGGTGTTTCAGTCATCGTATCCACTCTCCTCGAAGAACCGGTCGCGGTCGCAATGTACGAGCATGGCGTCTTTGTCGGGAAGGGAAATCTCTCCTTTGAGCTCGAAGCTACACTTTTCTAATACGTGGTGCGTTCGCTTGCTTCGAATATCGGGTTCACCGACGACACGCTTTGCATCGGTCGTTTCGAACTGAAACGCCGTGATTGCCTGAATCATCGCCGTACCGTAGCCACGGCCGACGTACTCCGGCGGGCCGAGGAGCACGTGAATACCCCTGTCGTCTGGGTCGACGTCGTAGCACTCGCTGATTACGTCGTCTTTCGCCGAGTACGTCTCCCAGTAGCTCATCGGCACGTGGTCGAGGTGTCCGATATACAGCGTGAGGTGGTCGTCGTTCAACTTCGAGTCGAGTTCGAGTCGAAACTCCGACCGTGGCAGATCGAGTTGCCAGTCCGGTTTCACGTGGTCGTAGCCGAACCACGTGTGAAGCCGGTCGAAGTCCCGCTCCAGTTCGATTTCGGCGAAGGAGATGGTTCGACCGATTGTTTCGTCGTACACCTCGTAGGCGTACTCTCGGCGCTTGCTGTCTACTGCCGCGACTGTCAAGGCGAGACCACCTCCAGTTCCGTGACGAGCGGGTTGTCGATATCCACGTACACGGACTGGTTCGCCAGCGACCCGACGAGTTCGTCCATGTCGTGGAAGCGGGTCAGCAGGTTCGCCTTGCACGGCACCGTCGGTTCCGTGAGGAGTTCGTCGAGGAACGACGACGACGGGCGGTCGAACTCCCGGAGCGATTCGAGTTCCTCTCGCAGCAGTCTCAGGAGCCGCTTTTCTTCGACCAGTCCGGCGGTCCCAAAGGCGTTGATGAGACCGAAGGCGTTGTTGAGGATGATATAATACCGGAGGCGCTCGTCGGCAATCCAATCGGGACAGACCGACTCCGCGCGCTCGCCGATGCCCGGCAGGTGTTTGTCGACCCTATCGTGAATCGATTCGGGCAGGTAGTAGCCCTGGTTGTCGCGGTAGGGGAACGTGTCGGGATAGCCGTCTTCGAGCGAGAGGACGCTGTTTTGCTGGTGGGCTTCGACACCTAGTCCGCGCTCTAAGTAGAGCCAGAGAATCGGTCGAACCGAACGTTCGAGGTACTGTTTGAACCAGTCTTCGCTGACTGCATCGGTCGAACGACCCTCGCGCTCGGCGATTGTCTCGATTAGCGTTGCGAGCCTCGAAGACCCATCTCCGATGTGGTCCTGACAAAGCCCCACCACGGGTGTCGCGTTCATCGCGTCGTCGCCGCGGAATGGGTTTTCTCGGAGGACCGTCTCGAATCCCGACTCTCCCTCGACGAGGTCGAGCGTCAGGTATCCGGGGTCCGATACGATGTCGAACGACGGGAATCGTTCCGCCAGTTCGTCGCCGAGTTCGGTTTCGAGCAGTTCGGTGACTGCGACGCCTCGCTCCAACTCGTCGAGCTTGTTCGTTCGCTCGGAGTTGGTGATTTTGACGTTCAGAGAGGCCTTGACCATGAACGGGGAGTCAGGGGCGTACAGTGTCCGAACCGACGACGTGGGATAGAACTCCCGTCCGACTTGGCCGACGTATTCGAGTCCGTCGCCTAGATTCTCTTTGACGTGCGGCTGTTCGCGGAGGTATCCCGCCTGCCACGGGTGGACAGGTAGCAGCACGTCATCCGTATCGACGTGCTCGGAGACGAACGACTCGGGGACGGTTTCATCCTCGCGGAGTGTCGATTTGACCCACTCGGATGCGGATTCCGCTCGAACCCACTTTTGCTGGACCAGCGACGGGTCTGCCTTGAAGTACGCAAGCGAGAACGCTCCTCGCAGTTCCGGGGCGTACGTCTGTTCTTTGTGCGGCGGTATTCCCTGCCGGCTTTTCGGCGTCGGGTGTAGCTGGTGTCCGAATACGAGCGATTGCTCGGCATCTCGGAACGACGTGTTGAAGCCGTAGAGCCGTTCTTCATCGTCCTTCCGGGCTTCGACGAATCGTTCGATATTCCTGTGGCTCTTGAGTACTCGCAGGAGCAGTTCGTCGCCTGCACCCGTATCATCGCGCGAACGTTTCAGCTCCGTCGTGACGAGATTTACGAGCGTCGGGTAGTCGAGTTTCAGTACCTCGTCGTTCGCAAGCCGATACACGGCGGGTCACTCGAACAGATGTCGGCCGGTCAGCGACTGATACCGAAGCGGGACGTAGATGTCCACACCCCGGTCCTGTCCCTTATACAC
>NZ_JBZRPK010000243.1:0-2288 GCF_058382125.1 Haloferax sp. s1 | reverse complement strand
GTCCGCACGGGGTTCTTCTCCCAGCAATGCCATCTCCTCGAGGTTGGGAGCACCACGCGGGGAGACGGACGCGCCGGTTGGGTGCTCGTCGTCGGCGTCCGCGCCCTTCCGTGGGCCATCTGTGTCACCTCGGTCGTCGCTCATATCCGTACGACCGTCATGTCGAACTCCCGTATGTTGTACCTGCCGGTCCATTCCGCCGGGTCCCCCCGGGCGGTCGTCTGGTTCTGTGCGTCACGTACTGTTGACCACCCCGGCGGTGACGGCGTTGATGACCGCACCGAAAAGGAGGATGAGGCCAGAGAAGTAGAACCACGTCACGAGGAGCAAGATTGAGCCCAGCGCGCCCGCGACGGACGACCCGGCGACCTGCGCGTAGATACCGAAGCCGATGCCGAGTGCGGTCCAGCCGACCGCCGCAAAGACCGTTCCTGGAACGACCTGTCGCGCCGAGAGACCCACATCGGGAAAGACGTAGTACAGTGGGAAGAACGCCGCACACAGCGTGAGAAGCAAGAGAAGCGGCGAGAGAAACTGGACGAACGGCACCTGAAGAAAACTGAGAAGCGCGGTCAAGGCTGCGACACCGAGGGTCCCGAGACCGATGCTACCGAGGGCAATACTCCCATCACGGAGTTGGTCGACAAGGCCGCCCGCTTCCGAGCCATAGATTCGTGAGAAGGCGATGTCGAGGCCGCGAAAGAGTTTCAGTGCACCCCAAAGAGTCAGACCGAGACTGACCGCTCCGACGCTTCCCTGTCCGGCTCGGTCCGACAGCGCTTCCTCGACAAGGCCCTGTCCTGCCGGAAGCAGATACTGGTCGACAATCGATTGCAGTTGGGTTTGGAGTGCCTCGCCGCCGACCGCAGTCGTGACGACGACGCCGAGGACGAGAAGCGGAATGAGCGAGACGAGCGTATAGTACGAGATACTCGCCGCGAGAAAGGAGATTTCCTTTTCCCGAGCCGTGTCGATGATGGCCCGGGCCACAGGAACGACAGTCCGAATCTGAGCACTCACGTATCATGAAAACGACACCGAGAGCAAAGAAGCTAGCCCGAAAACGGGCGAAGTTGACCCGATAACTCAGGCTTCCGGGTCGAGTGCGGCAGTTGCCTCACGAATCTCCGCGACTGTTGCGTCGGTCTTGAACGCGGTACCGTGGTAGTGAGCGGGCGTGGCGTCGAACCCGGCGTCGCGGAGCGTGTCGATGAATTCGTCCATCTTCGAGGCCGAGCGGCCCCAGAGTTTGCAGAGGCGGTGTTGGTCGAAGTGCGTCGGGGTGTCGAGTTCGACAGCGAGGGTGTCGAGGAGTTTGCGGGCGCGTTTCGCGGTGCCGAAGTCGTCAGTTACCTCGTCGCGGACGGAGTCGACGAATTCGGGTTCCGAGACGGGACCGAGCCAGATGGGTCCGGCTTCGAGGATGCGAGTCGACCCGCAGTTCGCGCACTCTTCGGGCGGGTGTGCGACGAGCGAGTATTCGGCCTCGCGATGGAGACAGTCCTCGCAGTGGTAGACGAAACCGGTCGATTCGAGGAGTTCGTCGGCTTTCGTCGCTCGCTCGTCGAGTTCGAGGTAGGCCCGCGCGTAGTGACGGGTCGCATGCGAGAGAATCGGGACCGCGGCCTTGTCGTAGCGAGCGGCGGTGCGGACCATCGCGCCGAGGAGCACGCGGAGACCCATCTCGGGGTGGTAGTCGGTGTTCTGTGGGAGACAGCCGTACTTTCGGATGCCGCTTTTCTGGTGTGCGCCACAGAGCGGCGCGGTGTCGGTCGCGGTGACGCAGACGAGGTCGCGCGTGTTGGCGAACGCGGGGTCGGCAAAGGGAATCGGCGTGCCGAATGGGTCGAGGTCGACCACGTCGAAGACGGAGTCGTACATGAGCGCGTTGGCGTTTCGGAGGACTGCCTCGCCGCCGTTGCCGGCGCGGTCGAGGTTGTGCTGGGCGAGTTCGACGGCGTCGGCGTCGAGGTCGGCGCAGGTCACGTCGTAGCCCTCGGCGGCGGCGCGGACGCCGCGGATGCCGGAAGCAGCCATCGCGTCGAGGTAGGACTCGGCGCGGGGTTCGCGCTCACTGAAGGCCCGGAGGACGGCCACCGTCACGTCTCGGTTCAACTCCTGTGTGGGGTTGTAGAAGACATCGTCACCGGTCCCCTCGGATGCCCCGTCACGGGCATCAGGCACCTCGATTTCGACGCCTCCCTCGCTCACGTGCATACCCGGAGTCGCCCGCGCGGGCGGAAACCGGCTGCGATGCGTCGTGGGGTGCTCGCAAATGCTAGCTACCG
>NZ_JBZRPK010000244.1:0-2311 GCF_058382125.1 Haloferax sp. s1 | reverse complement strand
TCCGTGCGGAGACCGCAGAACACGCGGCGATGGTCATGGTGCTCCTGTGCACCGAAAGGGGCACAAAGCGGGATTACGCCGTCAGCCACCGCGCCCCCTTTGAAAGCCACGTCGGCGCGGTGCTGAAGGATATCGCGGAGTTGGTTGGCGTCGTACGGTGGGAAGACGATTTCCTCCTCGCCGAGACTCGACTTGACTCGCGGGTCGAGAAAGTCGGTGAACTTCAGGTCGTTCGAGATACCCATGATAGAAATCCGCGAGTTGTCGAGTTCCGAGTTCATCCGTGAGAGATTATAGAGCGTGTCGTCGCCCGATTTTTCGACGAGTTTGTCGATTTCGTCGAGCATGATGACGACCACGCGCTCTTTGTAATCGACGGCGTCGAAGAACGTCGTATAGACACGGTCTGTCGGCCATCCCGTCATCGGAACGGTCTCCATCTCGTCGGCGTCGACGGCGAGTTCCTCCTCGCGCTCGTTTATCTCGGCGATGGAGTCATAGGGCGTATCGGCGAGCGCGTTCGGGTCTTCTGTCGCCCGCGTGCGCATCTCGTCGAGGCGGTCCTGTTCTGCCTCGATTCGTTCGATGTTCTTCTCGATGAATTTGTTCGCGAGTTGCGCGAGCACGCGATACTGTGTGTCCGTCACTTCGCAGTTGATATACTCGACTTCGCACGGAACGTCGTACTTCTGCGAGGTAGACTCCAGTTCCTGACTGACAAACTTCGCACTTGCCGTCTTCCCGGTCCCGGTCTTCCCGTAGATGAGAATATTCGATGGCGTCTCGCCGCGGAGCGCGGAGACGAGAATCGTCGCCATCTGGTTAATCTGGTCAGTTCGGTGGGGAAGTTCGTGCGGCGTGTACGACGGCCGAAGAACCTCCTTGTTCTCGAAGATGGGTTCACCAGCGAGAAGGTCGTCGAACAACCCTTTCGAACCGTCGTCGTCGTTTAAGACGACCTTGTCGAGTCCGACATCAGGGTCTTTGTGCTGGTCGAGGTCCTCGTCGGGAGTGTCGGCATCTGGGCCGATACTCGCTTGAATATCGATATCCTCGGCGGATACGTCATCCTCGGGAGCCACGCCACCGGACCCGGTGTCGATGTCGCGTTGAGGGTTACCCCCATCTTCCCGTCGATTGCCATCTCGTGGATTGTCGTCCTCGTCCATCGTGTATACCCCTTCGTTTCAAGTGGAATAGTCGCCAACGTCGGCCAGTACAGGGCGTGAAGCCGGTAATACTCGGCTTCTCCGCCTCGCACCGAAGAAGGCGATTCCAGATGATGCAAAGGAAACAAACGAATAGTTGGTACAAAAAGCTTACTTCTCCGACTCGCTCGACGCTCAATACCCAAAACTGGAGTGGACGGGACCGTTTCGACACGAGCGAGCGAAAATCATCGAATTCGGGTGTGTCGAGTTGAGTAGGATATAGTGGTCGAGAGATATTGGGGGTGAGTCGGTGAGGCAGAAAAAAGTCGAAGTTAGTAGAAGTAGAGTGAGTCGGAGGTCAGGCCCGTGGGAGTGACCACAGCGTGCCTATAGTAGCGTTTGTAAGTCATTGGAGACTCGATCGACCGGTGTGTGATTGGATGTGTCACCAGTTGCAAACGCTACTATAGTACAATGGGTCGAAGAGACCACCAAAAGAAAGCAGTATCAAACCGGACGTGGGTGCAGACACCACCCGGAAGTCGTTCGACCTGAAGCCGGGGGTGGTGGTTTGGGTATGTATCTGACACGAACGTAGGGTCCGTACGTGCATTCGATTTCAAGATGTGCGCGTCGACGAAAAACGAGAACTTGCAGTTGTATCGGGTGGCTGAGATCGACTTCTGGTCGAATCGAGTGAGATTCGAGTGGGGTGAAACGTTTATCTAGACTCGAATTAGGCCCGGACCCATGTCGAACTGAGCTCGAATTGGACCCGAAACGTGATAATACCGGTGGGCCGATGCGAAAAATCGGTTGGGGACACCCCTCTGTTTCGTGTGGAAACGGGTGAAACAGTAATCTGCAGAAATCGGCGGGTAGAATCAGTTTGGACGTCGATTAACCCCCTCGTTTCCTGTGCAATTAAATGGTGAATCTCCAGTTCGACGGGAAGCCCTTGGTTCTCGGATACCCCACACCCCTTTGTTTCGGGTGGAGACGCAAAAACGGGAGGGAGGGGGTCTCGGCGGTCTTTAGAACACGGTGGTTTTATTACTGATATCGTTGTACCGTATCCGTACTGGGGAAAATATGGTTATTATAGCGGTTGCAGAAGATAGAATTAACACCCGGCTGCCGTCTAGCGGTCACCCACCACC
>NZ_JBZRPK010000245.1:0-2324 GCF_058382125.1 Haloferax sp. s1 | reverse complement strand
ACCTAACCTTGCTGGGTGTGCGCACACATCACCCAAGAGAACCGCCGGACGGGTGAGGTGCCCCAAGAGAACGCCGAACAGTCGAGATGACCCAAGGAAACGCCGGACAGTCGGAATTCTTACACGAAACGGGTGACTCCCGAGCGGGCCGTTCCCGGGCGTTTTTATCGCTCGGCAACCCGGTACCGGGTATGAATTCGGACGCCCAGCGCGAGGCGGTGTACGGCGCACCGCCGGAGATGCTGGAAGTGCGAGACGACCTGACGCCCATGCTCTCGCAGTACGCCGACCTCTGTGAGACCCACGATGACGCGGTCGTACTGTTCCAGGTCGGCGACTTCTACGAGGCGTTCTGTGGTGCGGCGAAAGCGGTCGCACGAACCTGTGAGGTCACGCTCACCAAGCGCGAGGACTCGACCGGGACGTGGCCGATGGCCGGCATTCCCATCGATAACGCGGCGGGCTACCTCGAACGACTGCTCGACGCAGGCTATCGCGTCGCGCTCGCCGAGCAGGTCGAAGACGCCTCGGAAGCCTCCGGCTTGGTGGACCGCGCCGTCACACAACTCATCACGCCGGGGACCGTCGTCGACGAAGAGCTACTGGAAGCGGGACGGGCGACCTACCTCGGCGCAGTCGCAAAGAGTAGCAAGAACAGAAGTGACGACGAATACGGCATCGCCGTCGTCGATGTCTCGACCGGTGAGTGTCTCGTTACGGGCGCTGACAGGGCCTTGGCACTCGAAGAACTGGAACGCCTCGCGCCCGCCGAACTCGTCGTCGGGCCGAACTGCGACCTGCCGTCGCTCTCGTTCGACCCGATGCAAACGCCGTTCGAACCGGAAGCATTCGAGCCGGGAGCAGCGAGAGAGACGCTTTCTCAGTACGCGCCGCGCCCCGAGGCCGTCGTCGACTCTGATGCAGAACTCCGGGCGGTCGGCGCGCTCCTCGCCTACGCGGAGTACGCACAGGGCGATTCGAAACTGGAGTACGTGACTCGGGTGACGCGCTTCGACCCCCGTGAGTTCCTCCAACTCGACGCGACGGCCATCCAGAGCCTCGAACTGTTCGACTCGCGGAGCACCCGCGCCGGAAGCACGCTCTTTTCGGTCCTCGACGAGACGGCCTGCGCACTGGGTCGCCGCCGCCTCGAAGCGTGGCTTCGTCGCCCGCTCGTAGACCGCGAGGCCATCGAGGCGCGACTGGACGCGGTGGACGCCCTCTGCGACGACGCGCTCTCGCGGGCCGACCTTCGAGACCACCTCTCGTCGGTCTACGACCTCGAACGTCTGGTCGCCCGGGTCTCGCGCGAGCGAGCGAACGCCCGCGACCTTCGCTCCCTGAAGACGACGCTCGACCGCGTTCCCGAAATTCGCGAAAGTCTCGCAGAGACCGACGCCGCGCTCCTCTCCAAACTCCGTGACTCGCTAGACGAACTCGAATGTGTTCGCGACCTCGTCGGTCGCGCAATCGTCACCGACCCGCCGCAGGAGATTACCGAAGGCGGCGTCATCGCCGACGGGTTCAATGCCGAACTCGACGACCTCCGCGGCACCGCCGAAGACGGCCGCGAGTGGGTTTCGAACCTCGAAGTACAGGAGCGCGAACGAACCGGCATCGACTCCCTCGAAGTCGGCTACAATCAGGTCCACGGCTACTACATCGAGGTGACGAATCCGAATCTCGACCGCGTGCCCGACGACTACGTCCGCCGCCAGACGCTGAAGAACTCCGAGCGCTTCTACACGCCCGAATTGAAGGAGCGCGAAGACGAGATTCTCCGGGCCGCCGACCGGGCCGACGCCCTCGAATACGACCTCTTCTGCGAGGTTCGCGCCGACGTGGCCACGGAATCGGAGCGCATCCAAGCCGTCGCGGACGTGTTGGCCGACCTCGATGTGTTGCGCACCCTCGCCGACGTGGCCGTCGCCAACGACTACGCCCGGCCGGAGTTCCACGGCGGTAGTGCTGGTGGCGGCGAGAACACGTCGAACGCGAAGTTCGACGGAGAAGGCATCGAAATCGACGCCGGAAGACACCCTGTCGTCGAGCGCGCCCAAGGCGAGTTCGTCCCAAATCCGGCGTCGATTCCACAGGGCGGCGTTGCGCTCATCACTGGACCGAATATGTCCGGCAAGTCGACGTACATGCGGCAGGTGGCGCTCGTCTGCATCCTCGCCCAGATGGGGAGGTTCGTCCCCGCCGATGCGGCCCGGTTGCCGGTCGTTGACCGCGTGTTCACCCGCATCGGTGCCTCTGACGACATCGCGGGTGGCCAATCGACGTTCATGCGCGAGATGAGCGAGTTGACCGAGATTCTCCAC
>NZ_JBZRPK010000246.1:0-2328 GCF_058382125.1 Haloferax sp. s1 | reverse complement strand
TACGGTCGAGGGCTCCTCGTACTAAGGCAACAGTCACGTGGGAGGTGAGGAGGACGACCTCGGCGGGGGTCCCAATCTGAATATTGCACATCGGACTCGTCTCGCAGCCGCCGAGGACGAGTTGTTCGAACCGTTCGTGCTCGGCGAGGTCCACGAGTGCGCTTCCGGGGTCTCCGTCGAGATGCCGAACGGCCGCATCCACGCCGCGTTCGTCGAGTACTTCCTCCACCTTCGATTCGATATCCTCGTGCGAGCGCTCGACGGCCGGATTGTCGACGATAGCGACGGTGAGGTCGTCGCCAGCGTTGGCCGCCCGTTCGACCGTTTTCTCCAGCGCTCGGATGGAATCGTCGCTGCCACCGATTCCGAGCAGTACCTTCATGATTCCCAATCTCGCGGTGGTGGTAGAAAACCCTTGCCCGGAACCCCTTCCGAACGCGGGGCTGTCATCGCGGGACCGCACGTCGCGGAACCCTTTTCGGCGATGACGCGGTAGCCCGCGGTATGACAGACGAGTCCGACGACTTCGAGGCAGGGGCGGCCGACGCCGAGACCGACGAACACGAGCGAGGTGGCGACCGCGACCACGCCAGCGACGAGGGACGCTCCCACACCGGTGACGAGGACCGCAATCGCACCGGTGACGAGGACCGCAGTCGCACCAGCGACGAAGGCCGTGACCACGCCGGTGACGACACCGAATCCAGCCCCGAAGCCGACCCGGACGGAGATGCAGCGCGGGCCGCGACTACCGGCGAGTCCGGTGTTGAAGAGGCAGCTGACGATAGCGAGACGGTTGACGACGACGAAGCCGCCGGAGATGATAGCGAGACGACGACGGATACCGGTGCAGCATCAACTGCCGCCGCCGACGTTCCCGAGGACGTACAGAAGTACGCCCGATTCAAGAAAGTCGACGGCGCGCAGTACGACCGCGTCAACGACTTCCTCCGCGAGCGAACCTACGTGACGGCGCGCGAGTGGGCTATCGCCCGCCTCTGTGCCGACTTCCGCACGGAGACGGGCGTCGAGATGACGAAAATCGGCGAGAACCTTCCCGAACTCGTTCCGTTCATGACTGACACATACACGCCGCAGGCGGTCAATCAGGCCCGTTCAGCCTTCCGAGACAAGGTCCGAAAGTCGGGGGCGACGTTCCTCTACGGGGCGATGTCGGGCTTCTTCACGGCCGAAGAACTCGACGAGATGATGTACGAGGTCACGGAAATCGCCAAGTTCCTTCTCGAAGTCGAGGGCGTCGACCTCTCTGTCGAAGAGGAACTCGAAGCCGAAGAACGTATCTCTAGCGTCATGCGCGAAGTCCGCGAGGCGAGCACGGAACTCCGGCAAGAGGAACTGTCGAACGACGACTGAGGCGCGACTGCTTCGCCGTAATCAACGCGTCACGGGAACAGCGGAGCCGGATTGGACTGGACTAATTCGACGCGCTGGTCGGCCTCGACGGGCCGGACGTACAGACGAAGCGCACCCTGTTCTTTCGCACGGGTTTTCAGCACGTCCACTTTGTCGAGTCCGTAATAGAGGGGTACGACGACCGCTTTCTCCGCCTGTGCTGCTTGTACGACCGAGACGACGAACATGGTTCCTCCCTCGCGGGCGCGGTAGACATCGTATCTATCGAACGAGGCGTCTGCGACCCACTCGGAAAGCGCCTCGAACTCGCTTCCCGGAACGAGCACGTCGAAACCGACGCGGTCGGTGGCATCCGGTAGGTTCGACGGCGGAAGGACCGTCACGTCGCCGGGATGGAGGACGAGCGTCTCCCAGCCTTCTTCGGCGTATTCAGCCGCGGTCGCCTCGGCGTCCTCGATGACTGTCTCCCAGAACGAAAGCATCCCCGTCAGTACGTGCTGCTCGTCTGCGTTTGGCCCACGACTTCGCGGCGGCGTCTGCTCTTCGCTCATGTGTGCCGTGTCTCGGGCGGTCAGACGGGAAAAAGTTCGCCTGCGTGAAGTGTCGCCTAGACGCGGACGTTTTCACCCGATGCGTCGCCGAACTCGTCGCCGTCCCAGACCAACTCGCCGCGGAGCATCGTCCACTCGGGGAAGACGCCCGTGAAGCCTTCGAACGGCGTCCATCCGCACTTCGAGTGGAGGTCGTCGCCGCGAATCTCGCGGGCGTCGTCGAGGTCGTAGAGCACGAGGTCAGCATCTGCGCCCGCCTCGATGCGGCCCTTCTGCGGCAGGTCGAAGATGTCCGCGGGGTTCGTCGCAACTACGTCGCGGACGCGCTCTAGCGACAGGACGCCGTCCACGGCGGCACCGAGAAGTAGCGGCACCATCGTCTCGACGCCGGGGACACCGCTCG
>NZ_JBZRPK010000247.1:0-2344 GCF_058382125.1 Haloferax sp. s1 | reverse complement strand
TCGACCTCGGAATCATGCCGGGTTGGGGTGGAAGCGTCCGTCTGCCCGCACTCGTCGGCGACGAAGTCGCGCGCCGACTCATCTTCTTCGGCGAGCGCATCGACGCGAGCGACGCCCACGAGTACGGAATCGTCGGCGAAGTCGTCGCACACGACCAACTCGACTCGCACGTCGATGACCTCACGTCGGACCTCGCGTCGAAGCCGCGACACGCCCTTTCGGGGGCGAAAGCGGCTCTCAACATGTCCCACGAGGCTCCGCGAGACGCCGCACTCGACTACGAGACTCGGGTTTGGAGCGGTCTGTTCGGTACGCACGACCAGCGCGAGGGGATGAACGCCTTCGTCGAAGATCGCGACCCAGACTTCGAGTAACGCAGTCCGAGACTGCACGTAGTATACAGTCTAGACTTCCTTCTTCGCGGTCGTTTCTCGCGCCGGGCGAGCCGAACCGAGAGCTGCAATTCCTGTGTTAGCACGCGTCCTGCTACTGCTAAGTGCTCTAAAGGCAATTAATAATCATGGAGAAAACCATCAAATTGAGCCGCGTCGAGTCCGTTCTCGAAGACCTCTCGTATCCACTCACACGCCACGATGCTGCGGCGGCGCTCGACGGCGTGACGGTCCTCATGGCCGACGGGAACGCCGACCTCGGTGAGATGGTTCGGAACTGTTTGCCCAGTGAGTTCGCTGACGCGACCGACCTCTATTACGAACTCAACAACGCGATGCCCATCGAGGCGGTCGGCGAACCGAGGCAGTCCGATGGCGACGCCTGAGCGTCTCTCGGCCCGTTTTTGGTAACTCGCGTCCGAGTAGCCTGCGAATTCCCGCGGCGTAACCCAGGCGTTTAAGTCTTCCAAGCGGTAGGACGTACTATCATGGAGTTCTGCGACGAATGCGGGTCCCTGATGACGCCGGAGGACGGTGTCTGGGTCTGCCCGAACGGGCACGAGAAAGCACGCGACAGCGAGAAAGAAAAAGCGATGGTCACCACCGAGGGCCAGGAGTCGAGCGAAGTTGTCGACATGTCCGACGTCGACAACGCCGAAATCGGTCCGACGACGACGGCCATCTGTCCGAAGTGTGAGCACGACGTGGCGCGCTACGAGATGAAGCAGATTCGCTCGGCCGACGAGTCCGAGACGCGTTTCTTCACCTGCGTCGAGTGCGACCACAAGTGGCGCGAAGACGACCACTGAGCAACTCGCCTTTTTCCACCCTCCATCCGTAGACGGTGGCATGGTTGATTCGCCAGCCGTACCGACGCTTCCCCCGCTTGAGGGGTGGGTCCGCGTCGATGAATCGACCGACCGACTGTTTCAATTCGGCCTCGTCACGGTGCGCGCCAGAACGGTAGTGTACGAGGACGAGACGCTTCGAACGCGAGTGGCAACGAGCGATGACGGCCCGTGGCGCTTTCTTTTCGCCAGTCGACTCGTGATTCGACCTCGGACCCCGATGTCGAAGGCACTCACGCAACTGGTCCTCTCGAATGCGACGTCCGGGTTGGAGTCGCGTCTCCGAACGCGAGGGTTTTCGAATATTCGTCGAACCGGGTCGCGGACGCTCGCCGTCGAAGGCGGCGAGGCCGAGGTCGTCCGGTACGACGCGGCTGTCGAGACCGACGGCGTCGAACTCGCGGCCGACGCCTACCTCGCGGTGACGCCCGTCGACGGCGAATTTCTACTCACGGGCGGTGCGTATCCGCGGGAAGTCGTTGACGGTGACGAGAAGACGGCCGCAGTGCTCCGTGAAGCCATCGACCCAGAGCGATTCAGGGAAGAGTTATTTGAAGTAATTCGCCGCGTCGAGTGAGGTGTGACCCCTGCAAGCCCGACGAATTACTCGTTGCGAGCGAAGACGAGATAGCCGGTGTGGCCGACGCCAGCGGTCGACGGGCGCGACCCGCGCTCGCCGAAGTCCATGTGGCGCTGGATTGTTTCGAACGTCTCTACGTCGGAGAGGCCAGCCTCGCGGGCAGCCTCGACGGTGTCGCGCGTCCCTTCGACGAACGGCGAGTAAACGGCGACGTAGCCGCCAGTCACGAGGAGGTCCGGCGCTTCGCGGACGACTTCGGGTGCGTTTTCGGTGTCGAGCGTGAGCACGTCGAAGTCCGCCTCGCGGAGGTCGTCGAGTTCGTCGGTGATGTCGCCAGTTCGGACATCGACGTGGTCTTCGACGCCCGCGAGTCGCATGTTCTCGCGCGCAACGTCGGCGAAGTCGTCCTTCCGCTCGAAGGTCGTCACGTCGACGTCGAGTCGGCCGAGATACGCCGAGAGGACGCCCGTCCCGGTTCCTGCGTCGAGGACGCGTTCGCCCGCCGCGATGCCGGTGTGGCCCAC
>NZ_JBZRPK010000248.1:0-2354 GCF_058382125.1 Haloferax sp. s1 | reverse complement strand
AAGCAATCTAGAGTTACACGTCACCCAGTAAAAAAATTATCGCGCCCGCTACTCGCTACCTTCGCAGCCCATATCTTGTAGATTCTTGAACATCTCGGGAGAGCGTTCACTGAGGATCTCAACATCCACTTTCAGTGTTTCGTAATTCGGCGTCAGGATTCTCCGGACGCTTGGGCGTGAGCTCCGAACCACCCAGAGGGGGTTCGCCGGGATAGTGCCAACAGTCGGGCTCTAGCGGCTGTGAGTAGTATGACCAACCCCGAACGCAATTCCAAACCAGTGGAGACGGGTTGTTCGCGACATTCCGCGCTGGGCCAGTACGCCAATCGTGATTATCGCACGCCGTTGCGCTGTGTTCCGGTGTTAATCGTCTTCAAACTCCGGTAAGTTCGCCTCGTAGTCCTGAACTCCGAGCTCTTTGAGGTATCTGTACACGTCGTCGATTGTCCGGTCATCGCTCGCTTCCTAGCGCCGACGTCGCCGACGAGGTCTGTGGGCCGGTTCGAGCACGACTGGAACGAGACAATAATCGATGCGAACGACCGCTGAGTTCCTGTCTGCCTACCACTGGTGCCGAAAGAGATTGTTCAGCGACTCGATGTCCCGACGGTCGTATGGCGTCAACAGCGCGCCGACCTTACGTCGCCACTCGGGACTGACCTGTGAGTCGGCCAGCAGTTCACGCAACCGCGCGTTCAGCTTTCGGCCTGCCGGGTCGAAGTCGGTGAGAATAACGACCTCCTCCTCGTCGATTTGGGTCGCAAACGGGACCAACCGCCCAGCCTCTGAACAGGTGTAGATTCGTTTCTCGAAACCCGCGGCTCGAAGCCCACGCCGGTCGTTCTGCCCCTCGACGATGGCGGCGTCGACGGCTCGGCTCATCTCTTGAATCAGCTCGAGAAGGTCCTGCCGCCACGCTGCTTGCTCTCGGTACGGCACAACAAGTAGAGTAGGGGTTGAACACCCGAGTACTTCACGGTGGGACCCGAGACAGAATCAATCGTTCTGTCTGCTTGCAGTTCACAGAGCACGATAGTATCGCCGACGTGACGGACGCCCCTTCCTATGAGGACTCAGTCCACTCGGTCACTCCCACCACTCACTCCGTCGGTCACTGTACGTGGCGTTTCTGAATGGTTCGGGCTTTTCTTCGTCGTCCTCGGCACCCAGATAGTGGGCCGTCCAGTAGCCCACATGCCAGCCGACGGCGTCGGAGTCAAGGTCGACGAGGACGATGCCGAGGGTGTCGTACGTCTCTAGCGCTTTGTCTCCGTCGGGGTCGTACCCACTGGCGGCGGCAAAGGAATCCGCACCCGCGGCGCACGGCGAGGTCTCACCGAAGGAGACGTGGAGGCGGATATCCGCCTTCTCGGGGTCGTCTACGTAGGTGAACGTGAGATTGTCGGGCATTCCGGGTGCGTCGTCGTCATAGTAGTCGAAGGCGTGGTGAACCTGCTCGCGGGCCGCATCCGGGTCGGCCGCTCCACTATCGTTCATGTAGACGGTGAAGTGCGAGTCAGCCCATGGAAACGCCTTCTCGGTGGCGTTGGTTCGCGGAAGCGTGTAGACCATTCCCGTCGCATCCATGAGTTCGGCCGGCTCGTCGCCGTGGGCGAGACCGAGTGTGTGTCCCAGTTCGTGTTCGATGATTTCAGCTGTCGAGTCGTCGCTGAACCCGGTTCGGATGTAGGCAGTCATCGGCCGGTCGATTTGACGTTCGTCCGTGATGTAGGGTGCACAGCCGACGGCGTCGACCTGCCCGCTACACTCCGGGATGTCGTCCGAAAAGCGGACGACGAGGTCCGGATTCCGCGCGTCCGCGTCGACCTCGTAGTCGATTTCGGAGCCGAGATAGCGCGCGTCGTTCGCCTCCCAGAACGTCGTCGCCTCGTTCACCAGCGAGGTGTAGTTACGGCCGTCGTCAGGGGTTTCTAGGGCGATAACAACCGGTTCGGACCCCCACGGCCCGGACTGCTCCACTGCGTCATCGGTTGGTTCGGACTCCCCTTCTTCGACGTAGACAGGGTTGTCCTCGTCGTGGATATCGAATTCGAAGCCGTCCCCATCATCTTCGTCATCGTCGGTGTGGTCAGCCCTGTCTTCATCATCGAACTCGAAGCCGTCCTCATCATCTTCGTCGTCATCGGCAGGGTCGTCCTCGTCACCCTCGTCATCAAACTCGAAGCTATCCTCGTGGTCGCCCTCGCCACCCTCGTCATCGAACTCGAAGCTATCCTCGTGGTCGTCCTCGTCACCCTCATCATCGAATTCGAAGCTATCCTCGTGGTCGTCCTCGCCCCCCTCGTCATCGAACTCGAAGCTATCCTCGTGGTCGTCCTCGTCACCCTCATCAT
>NZ_JBZRPK010000671.1:0-13917 GCF_058382125.1 Haloferax sp. s1 | reverse complement strand
CAGTTGGTGTGTGACCTGGGACTTACCGGCACCGAACTCACCGTAGACTTCGGTGATAGACTGGGTTTCGAGTCCGCCGCCGAGGAGTTCGTCAACTTCGTCGATTTGCCAGCTCAGCTTGCCGATTTGCTGGCGTCGTTCGAGGACCATCGAACCGGTCTCGAAGCCACCGATGTCGGCCGCGTCACGGGCCGCGTTGATGATGTCGGCCGCCGTGCTGTTGCCGATATCAGCTTTGTTCGACAGTTCGCCGGGACTGGCGACTGCGATGGACTGATAGCTGTCGTAACCGCTCTCGACGAGTTTGTCGGCGGTAGCCGGGCCGACGCCGGGGAGATTTTCGAGGTCGTCTTCTGCCATACCCAGTCGTTCCGCCCATACCCACATAAACCCTCGTTAACAGCGGAGTGAAAGTGAAATCGAAAGACTGCGGCGACCCGATGACGAGTGTCTGACGAGGGTTGAAGTCAGAAGACGAAGCGATTCGGCCATCAGCAGTGCTTTATGCTAAGTGAAATTGTGACTACATATGTCGGAAAAGACCGCCGTCGAGTTCATCGAAGAGTGGCAAACCGGAGCGTTTCTCATCATCGGGAGCGCAGTCGCTGGCGCGGTTTCCGCGGCGGCGCTCAGACCATATGAGACGCTGGCAAGAGTGCTGTTTGTCTTCTTCTTCGGCGCAGCGTTCGCGTTTATGGGCTTCTCGTATCTATTGTACGGTCGCTAAGCGAACGAGAAGCCGCCGCATCGACTCACGACCACGGGTGGCCATCGCGCGTCGATGGCCAAAGCGGGTACCAGTAGCTCTCGTCGTCTTCGATTTCTAATTCGCCGTCGAGGACCGATTCGAGTTTGAACTCCAGTTGTTGGTTCCGCTTCGAGGTCCCCTGCGGGGCGAAGGGGTAGTACGCGCCCCGGCGGAACGAGTAAACCCAGTAGGCACGGTCGCCGTCTCGCCGGAAGCCGAAGAGAGCAGCGAGAAGGCGCGACCCGTAGCCGCGCTCGATGAACTCGTCGGCGGCGAAGTGGACGCTCGTCACGAGGTCCTCGGGGTCGTCGTCGACGAGGATGACCCAATTGTAGCCGTGACCGTCCGTGTGGCGGCGGAATTCGGTGCCGGTTTCTTCGCTCCCGGCGGTGAGAATTTCCTCGACGGCGTCGACGGTCTCGGTGAAGTCGGTACTGTCTACGGAGGAAAAACAGAGGGCCGCCTCGTCGGCCGAGTCGAACCGGAGGTCGGCTTCCATCGTGAGATACGCCGTGCTCATCCCGAAGAGGTCGTCGGGGTCTGCTCGGCTGGTCGCGTCGGACTCGGCGCTGATACCGAGTGCGGCACGAACTGAATCGAAGAGTCCCATGGCCACCGGTAAGACGGCTGGTAACTTAGCGTCGTGGGAGAACGAGTCGGCGCTCAGTCGCGGAGTTCTCCGTGAACGATGTCGTCGGCAACCAGCGACATGTAGTTGATAAGCGCCCCTCTGGTCGCTCCCGAACCGGTCTCCACGTCGTGTCGGTCGAGGTCTGCCCAGACCGTTGCAAGCATAAACGCCGAATACGTCCGGTAGAACCGCTTATTCTCGAATTCGATACCCGACTGTTCCTCGTAGCGAGCGATGAGTTCTCGTCTGGAAGGGCTACCGGGTTTCGTAGAGAACGGAGCGAATCCGTGTTCGTCGAGCTCCCTGACGTGTTGGATGCCGCCCGCGTCGGCGTACTTCGATTCGAGTTCGGCGAGCGAGCGCGTCGGGTCGTCCTCGTCTCGCCAGTAGAGCGAGACGTAGCCGAGTTCGGTCAAGGGGTCGCCGAGCAGCGCCGTTTCCCAGTCGATGACGCCAGCAAACTCGGGGTGGTTCTTTTCCGCGAAGACGATATTACTCGGCCTGAAATCGCCGTGGGTGAGCGTCGTCTCCGGCGACGGTGGAGCATTTTCCTGCAACCATGTTGCGACGGTTCGAAGCGTCGAGAGGTCGTGCCCGGTCACGCGCGCAGCCTCTCCCATCCGTTCAGTCGCACGGGCAACCTGTTCGCGTGGGGAGCGGCGTTCACAGACATCCGCGAACGGTTCGATGTCGAGCGAGTGTATTTCAGCGAGTAAATCTATGAAATCGGTCGCGACGTGCTCGCGTGCAGTCGGGTTTTGGAACCGCTCAGGCAGGTCGGTCCCGGCCGGAATCGTCTCGCCGTCGAGATACGTCGTCACGAAAAACGGCACTCCCAGAATCGACTCGTCGTCACAGAACAGCACCGGCGTCTGCGTCGGAACCGCCGTCTCTTGGAGGCGTTGCAGTAGCTCGTACTCCCGTTTTAGTTCATCGAACAACCCGTCGTGTCGCAACTTCTTCGGCCGCCGGAGCACGAAGGCATTCTCGTCGTTCGCAGTCGAAACTGCGAGCATCACGTTGAGTTTGTCGTTGAGAAGCCGAAAATCGGTCACCGTAACCCCGAGTTCCGCCGAGAGATACGACGCTAATTCGTTCACATCGATACTCGCAGGAAGGCTCATCATAGACAGATGGGTTACCAGACTGTCATAAATATGCGAGAGAGAAGCACCTCGCAGAGGTGCAAACACGACAACCCGAAAAAATCAGCGTCCGACTAGAACGTCTCCATCTCGCGCTCCATGTCGCGGAGGCGGTCGACGCGCTTTTCGGTCGACGGGTGGGTGCTGAACAGGCGACCGATGAAGTCCGACTTGATGGGGATGATGAAGAACGCATTCATCTCCGAGGTCTCGCGCATGTCGCGCTTCGGGACGTTCTCCATCCGCCCCGAAATCTTGAGCAGGGCGGAGGCGAGCGCGGATGGACGGCCGGTGATGACCGCTGCACCGCGGTCGGCGGCGTACTCGCGGTAGCGCGAGAGCGCCCGAATCAGGAGATACGAGATAATCCAGACGACGAGCGACGCGAGGATTGCGACGATGACCGGCACGTTCTCGCGGTTGTCGTCGCCACCGAAGAACCAGCCCCAGCGAACGATGAGGAAGGCGATGCTGGAGAGGAACGACGCGATGGTCATGACCATCACGTCGCGGTTCTTCACGTGCGCGAGTTCGTGCGCGATGACGCCTTCTAACTCGTCGTCGTCGAGCGTGCGCATCAGACCGGTCGTGACGCAGACGGCCGAGTTCTTCTGCGAGCGACCCGTTGCGAAGGCGTTCGGGACCGACGTGTCGGCGATGGCGATTTTCGGCTTCGGCAGGTCGGCCTGCTGCGAGAGGCGACCGACCATCGCGTGGAGTTTCTTCGCCTGCGGGCCGTCGTCTTCGTCGACGACGTGCGCGCCCATGCTGTAGAGCGCGAGTTTGTCGCTGAAGAACAACTGGGCGAAGAGGAAGATGCTCATGAACCCGACGACGACAGTCAGGTTCGTGAAGTAGACTGCTAACACCCCTGCAAAGACGATGTAGAGGGCGAACAGAAGGAACATCGTGAACGCCATCCGCCCACGAAGCCCCCAGTCCGGTTTCCATTCCATACGCCGTGATTAGTAATCAGGCTAATAAACGCTGTTGGAGTGCAAATGTGTCGCACGGCATCGGGTGGGTTTAGACGGCTGCGGCCCACTACGAACCATGGAAACTCTCGTCGTCACCGGCGCTCTCGGCCGCTCGGGTCGCTGGATAACCGACCGCCTCGCCGAGGAGTACGAGGTCGTCGCCGTCGACCTCGACCACCCCGGGTTCGAGGTTGACGCCCGCGAGAACGTCGATTTCCGCGCTGCCGACCTGATGGAGATGGGTGAAGTGGCCGACCTCGTTGCCGACATCGACCCCGACGCAGTGGTCCACTGGGCGGCCATCCCGTCGCCGACCCGTCACGCCGGCAGTCGCGTCTTCGAGACGAACGTCCAATCGACGTACAACGTCCTCGTCGCTGCCGCCCGAGCCGATTCGAGAATCGTCTGGGCGTCGTCCGAAAGCGCCTACGGCTTCGCCTTCGCCGAGGAAAAGCGGCTTCCCGACGTTCTCCCAATTACCGAGGACCACCCACTTCGGCCCGAGGACCCATACGGGACCGCCAAAGTCGCCGGTGAAGAGGTGTCGAAGATGGTCGCCCGAAAGTACGACGTCTCGTCCTGTGCCATCCGCCCGTCGTGGATTCAGTATCCCGGCGAGTACAACTGTCGCGATATCGCGGTATCCGGTGACTTCGAAGCCGGAGCAGGGAACTTCTGGACGTACGTCGACGTGCGCGACGTGGCCGAACTGGTCGCAACCGCCCTCGAAAATCCGGTTTCGGGTCACGAAGCGGTCCACGCAGCGGCCGCAGACACGTATCTCGGGCGGCCGACCGCGGGCGCCGCCGAGAAGTACTGGGGTGAGCTTCCAGACGACTGCTCGCTCGACGGGGAAGAATCCGCACTCTCGACTGCGAAAGCGGGTGACCTGTTCAACTGGGAACCGAGCTATTCGTGGCGCGATGCGGTCGACGAGACCGTCTCCGAACCGACGCTTTGGGAGTGAAATCAGCCTCAGTCGGGGACGAGAGAAGCGGAATCGGGACTAAATCGGGACACACCGTTTTCCCGACCGGGTGCGTATTGCTAGAACGTATGTTCGCCGATAGAGAAGACGCGGGCCGACGCTTGGCAGACCTCCTCGACGAACAAGAGGAAGAGGCGGACGTTGTTCTCGCCATCCCGCGTGGGGGGCTTCCGGTCGGGCGTGAGGTGGCAGACCGGCTCAGAGCACCCCTTGACGTGGTAATTGCGTCGAAGGTTGGCGCGCCGGGGAACCCCGAACTCGCGGTCGGGGCCGTCGCAGGCGACGGGAGCGCGTGGTGGAACGAAGACCTCCTGTCGTACCTCGGAGTGGGCGAAAACTACCTCGAACAGGGGCGCGAGCGCGAGGCCGAAGTAGCGCGCGAGAAGATATCTCTTTACCGCGGCGGTGACCCGCTTCCGAACCTCGAAGGAAAGCGCGTTATCGTCGTCGACGACGGCGTCGCCACGGGCGCGACCGCGCGGGCTTGTCTTCGACAGGTGAGAGGAAGCGGCGCAGAGCGCGTCGTTCTCGCGGTTCCAGTCGCCCCACCGCACACAGTCGAAGACCTCGAAGACGAGTGTGACGGCATCGTCACTGTCGACGCACCCGAGGCGTTCGGCGCGGTGGGCGCGTTCTACCGCGACTTTACGCAGGTCACAGACGAGGAGGCCGCTGCGTATCTGGATTCAGAAGAATCCATCGAGTGAGCCAGATATTCGGAGACGGTCCGAGACCAAACGCGGCGAAGACGTGACGCGGAACTTAAGCAGCCGAGTGGATTAAAGCCCTCAATGAGCGAATCCCGCGATTTCTGTCCTCGGTGTGGGGACCCGATTCCGGAGCGACCGGAACCGCTCCCGGGGATGCCCCGCGAGCGCGACGACGTGCTCTGCGACTCGTGTTACTTCGAGGATTTCGACCTCGTCGACGCACCCGACGAGGTGCAGGTGCGCGTCTGTGCACAGTGTGGTGCGATTCACCGAGGAAACCGATGGGTCGACGTCGGTGCCCGCGACTACACCGACATCGCCATCGAAGAGGTATCGAACTCCCTCGGCGTCCACCTCAACGCCGAGGAGGTCCGCTGGGGCGTCGAACCCGAGCAAATCGACGAGAACAACATCAAGATGCACTGCCACTTCTCGGGCGTCGTCCGCGGGACGCCGCTCGAAGAGACGGTGGTCGTCCCGGTGAGCATCGCCCGCGAGACGTGCCAGCGCTGTGGCCGCATCGCGGGTGGTTACTTCGCCAGTCTCGTGCAGGTCCGTGCCGACGACCGGACGCCCACGACCGACGAGGCCGAGACGGCCATCGAAATCGCCGAATCCTACATCGCCGAACGCGAGGACAAAGGCGACCGAGACGCCTTCATCACGGAGGTCAACCGGACGCCCGACGGTCCGAACATCAAGATATCGACGAACCAGATGGGAAGCGGCGTCGCAAAACAGATTCGCGAGCGGTTCGGCGGCACCATCGAGGAACACCCGACGCTCGTCACGGAAGACGGCGACGGCAACGAGGTCTACCGCGTCACCTTCGTCGCCCGACTCCCCCGCTACACCGCCGGCGACGTTATCGACCCCGAAGACGGCGACGGACCCGTCCTCGTCAGGAGCAACCGCGGGCGACTCAAAGGTGTTCGTCTCACCTCGGGAGACGACTACGAATCCGAGTTCGAAGAGGGCGAACGACCCGATGCCGAACACCTCGGTTCTGTCGACGACGCCGAAGAGACCACCGTCGTCACGGTCGAAGACGAACACGCAGTGCAGGTGCTCGACCCGGTGACGTTCGAGGCCAAGACCATCCCGCGGCCGGACTACTTCGACACTGACGCCGCGATGGTTCCGGTTCTCAAAAACCGGTCGGAGCTCTATATCCTCCCCGACGAGGCCGTCGAGAACGACGAGTAGGGGAAACGAAGCGGGAGCAATTCCCGACGAACGGAAGGACGAATGTGACGGAGAAGACTCGTTTCGAAGTTACGTCGAAACCGGTGACTTCCGAGTAGGTTCGAGAGAGGAATCGAACGAACCGAAATCGAAACCGAAACAGAATCAGTCGGCGCTCGCCGGCCGGTCGGCGGACGTCGAAACGGTGGGAGCGTCGGCTTCTTGGACTGGCACACCGTGGCGCTGGAGGGCAACGACGAGTTCGTCCTCGGAGTAGCCGGAGCGAGCGGCCGCCTGCGAGAGCGTGAGTGTCCCACTACGATACAGTGTAATCGCCGTGGCGAGTGCGGTGGTGTGCATGGCCGATACTGCGTTCTTCAGACCCTCCGATGTTAACTATTTCGTGAGAAAGCGTGTCAAAGACACAGACAAGGCACGATTACATTTACAATCAGCCACAATATTCCAATATTCTCTAATTAATCAGCCACTCATATTAACAATCATTAATGAATCGTTCCGGTAACGGCGTCTGTCTTGGACACTGTGGCGATTTTTGCCGAAAGTATGCCGAGAAATAGCACGACACTAGTGGAGTGACACTGCGAGGAAACTGTCTCTGTCGAGAACGGGGTAACCAAAGACCAAAGCGGATAGTCCGCGGTTATCACCCGTGCGAACTGGCTCCGAAGTGTTAATTGTCGCCCCGAGAAGCCATGTCCATGGACCGACAGCAGTTCCTCGCACTGACGCTCGTGGCACTCATGATTGGGTCGAGCCTGTTCTCTGCGGCCACGTTCATCCTATAGTCACTCGCCCCAGACATCAGAGAGCGGGTGGTCGCCGCGTCCGCCGTCGTTCGACCCATTGCCCGAAGAGCGGTTGCTGCCCCCAGTTTGCCCTCCAGACGACCCGGTTGAACCGGTCGAACGGTTCGCGGTCGTTCCCGAAGTACGAGTCGAGCGACCGCTCGATTGCGATTGTGACCCGGTCCGGCCAGCGGACCCGCTCCCGAAGGGCGTGTCGCCGCCGCTCGCGTTGCTTCCACGACCGCCAGCGGCCACAGGGTCGAATTCTGGAAGGTCGGGCTTCGACATCCGGTCGACCTGTTCTTCGAACCAGCCGGGCATGTCGGTGCGAGTCTTTTCGAATAGTTGGAGGAGACTGCTGTCTGCGATGTAGGTGTCGCCGTAGTCGTCGGGGGCGCGGACGACCCGCCCGCAGGCCTGAATCACGGTTCTGAGGGCGGCGCGGCGGTACCACGCCCACTGTCCGTCTTCGAGGCGGCGGGCGACCCGCGAGTCGTTCGTGTTGAGATACGGCGCTTTACAGAGGACTTGCCAGCGACAGAGGTCGCCTTTCAGGTCCAGCGCCTCTTCCATCTTGACCGAGAGGAACACCTCGGGGCGGTCGGTGGCCTTCCACGTCTCCAACTCGGCGTTACGGTTGTTTCGGTCGTGTCCGTGGATGCGGTTTCCGAGTCCCATCTCGGCGAGGCGGCGGCGCAGTTCCGCCTGAATCGCATAGGAGTGACAGTGAACGAGACCCTTCTCGTCGGGGTGTTTCGCCATCAGTCGAACGACGAGACGGGCGATGTTGGGAAGCGTCTCGTCGCGGTGCTCGTAGGTCATCTTCCCCTGCGTCACATTGTACAGCGGGCGATTCTCGACAGGGAAGGTGTGTCCCACGTCCACGAGCGCGACTTTCGAGGGGTCGAGACCGACGGACCGACAGAAGGCGGCCTTGTTCAGAATCGTCGCCGAGAGGAGCGCGAACTTGTTTCCGCGGTCCCAGACGGTGTGCTTGAGGTATTTCGCGGGGTCAAGTGGCTTGATGGCGATGGGAGAG
Organism: Haloferax sp. s1; assembly: GCF_058382125.1. Taxonomy (NCBI): domain Archaea; kingdom Methanobacteriati; phylum Methanobacteriota; class Halobacteria; order Halobacteriales; family Haloferacaceae; genus Haloferax; species Haloferax sp. s1. The sequence continues at coordinate 5,685 of NZ_JBZRPK010000671.1, read as the reverse complement.
CCTTCGCCGTCGTGCTGGTCGACGACCCACGTCGTCGGACTCTGCGGGTCGCGGTAGTCGTCGACGAACCACTTCAGTTCGCCGATGAGTTCCTGTAATCGGTCTCGTTTGGCGGCTTCCTCGGGTAGCAACTCCGATTTCGTCAGTAACTCGTCTTTTGCCCGTTTGCAGACGCCGACAAGGGTGTCGGCGAACCGAACGGCGCGTTCGATGGGGTCGCCCGCGTCCGAAAGGTCGGGGACGCCGATATCGTCCCAAATCGGAACGGTTCGGGGTTTGAGGTCGATGGTCGCGTACATCTCGGCCCACTCGGCGAGTCCGTGCGCCTCGTCGATGACGACCACGTCCCGCTTTCTGAACACGTCCGAACCGGCGGTTTGCATGAAATACGCGAGTGTCATCGCCGCGATTTGTCGATTCGAGGCGATGGCGCGGTCGGAAAAGTACGGGCATCGGTGCCGGACGCTACAGTCGAACCCACGCTTGCGGGTGCAGGGTGCGCGGTCGACCGGCGTGTCTTTCTCCCCGCGGATGATGCAGTTGTAGTTCGACTTCCCGCGGATTATCTTGAGGTCGGAAAGGAGGGCGTCTTCGGCCACGTCGTCGAGTTGCGACACCTGCGGCGTGGTGTAGTAGGCGTCTGTCGCCTCGGCCGGGGACGTTTCCTCGACGGTCGCCGCCGCACCCGCGATGGAACGGGCGAGAAGCGACTTGCCACTCCCGGTCGGGGCGCGAACCAGCACCACGTCGTTGCCGTCGGCGAAGGCGTCGCGAATGTCACGCAGTGCTTGCTCCTGATTGCCGCGAAAACTGGGAGCGGGAAACGAATCGATGATGCGCGACGGGTCCACGATGGTTCCTGTCGGCGGGTGGGCCTAAATCCACCGCTCCCGGGTGCGGTCGCGGTGCGAGAATACGACGAAATCCGAGTTCAGAGCGCCGCCACGTCCTCTGCGGTCGGTTCGCGGTCGCCCGGCAACCGCTCCATACACTCGAAGCAGAGGAAGTGTTCCGAACCGTCGACGAGTTCGAGCGTCATCCCACCGGACGAGGACGTGGGGAAGTTCCAGAGGTCGCCGATACCGCCGGCGATGCGGACATCCTTCCCGCAGACATCACACGGTTCCGAAGTCATACGAAAATCGAGGCGACGAAGCGGCAAAAGCACCCCGCCTGTCCAGTTGGAGTGCCCTCACTCGACGCGGCATCGACACCCGACGAGTGCATACAGCCGAGAGGTTCATGTCGATTGCAGCACTATTTCTATGGCATGCGTGTCGACTGCGAGGGCTGTGCAGGTTGCTGTATCGACTGGCGACCAGTCTCGTCCGTCCCGCTCGACCACGAGCGTCGCGGGCCGCGTGCGCCGCTGGACGACACGTACAATCTGGTCCCGCTGACCCGCGACGAGATTCGAAACTTCGTCGACGCCGGGTTCGGGGACGTGCTTACGCCCCGATTGTGGGAGGCACCACCCGGCGAAGGTGTCGAAATCGACGGCGTCGAGGTGGCGACGGTCGCCGGAAATCCGGCGTTCTTCGTCGGGATGCGAAAGCCACCGAAGCCGGTCGGCCCGTTCGGGTTGGAGCGGACGTGGCTCCGTTCCTGTACCTTTCTCGACCCCGAGACGCTCCAGTGCCGCATCCACGACACCGACCTGTATCCCGACGAGTGCGCAGAGTATCCCGGACATAACCTCGTCCTCGAACAGGAAACCGAGTGCGAGCGCGTGGAGCGACACGGCGGCGGCGAGCGTCTCCTCGACGAGACTCCGCCGGAAGACCAACACGGCCTGCTCCTCGGCCCCCACGCCCTCGGCGCGAAGGTGTTCGTCCATCCGGACCCAGAGCAACTGTCGGGGGTCATCCAACGCCTCCGAGACCGGTCGCTGACACCCGCCGACAGAGCCGAGTTCGTCGGCGTCGCAGTCGGGTCACACCCCGGTTCGACCGAGGTCGACGAAGAGCGCGCCCGTGAGGCCCGAGCACAGGCGCTCGAAAGCGAGTCGTGGGCCGGTGACGTGGTCGATGCATGGAGTGCGATGGCTGGAGCACTCGGTGCTGCGGCCGAAAGCGCACCGGCACCCGACGAGGTCGAAGTCGACCGCGGTGCGCCGGAAACACCCGGCTGGGACACGATTCGGGCCGACGACTGAAGGGCGGGTGGAGTGCTGGCGCGACAACCAGTCGTCTACTCCGACAAAGGTGACGAGAGTTTAACACCTAGTGGGACGTCAGCATACCACATGAGAGTTCTCGTGACCGGTGCGACCGGGTTCGTCGGTCGGCATCTCGTCCCCGCCCTCCTCGATGCTGGACACGATGTCGTCGTCTTCGTTCGCGATGCAGAACGGTACGACGGTCCGGACGAAGTCGAGGTGGTCGAAGGTGACGTCTTCGAACCGGAGACGATTGCACCCGCGATGGAGGGTGTCGACGCGGCGTACTACCTCATCCACTCGATGCAGTCCGGCGGCGACTTCGAGGCGCGGGACCGTCTCGCGGCGCGCAACTTCATCAACGCGGCGTCCGCCGAGGGTGTCGAGCGGGTCGTCTATCTCGGCGGACTCGGCGAAGAGCGCGACCGACTCTCACCGCACCTCCGTTCGCGGCGCGAAGTCGAACACATTCTTGCATCGTCGTCGCCCGAACTCACGACGCTCCGGGCGGCGATTATCGTCGGCGCAGGGAGTGCGAGTTTCGACATGGTTCGCCAACTCGCAAAGCGTCTCCCGGTGATGGTGACGCCGCAGTGGGTCGAAACGCGGTGTCAACCCATCGCCATCAGAGACGTTGTCGCCTATCTCGTCGGCGTACTCGACCATCCCGAAACGGCGGGTGAGACCTACGAAATCGGCGGCCCGGACGTGCTCACCTACCGCGAGATGCTACTGCGGGTCGGTGAACACCTCGGGCAATCACCGAAAATCCTCCCTGTACCCGTGTTGACCCCCCGACTCTCGTCGTACTGGATTGGACTCGTGACCGACGTGGATACGGGTGTCGCCCGCCCGCTCATCGAGGGCCTGAAGAATCCCGTCGTCGTCACCGACGACCGCATCCGTGACATCGTGGAAGTCGACGAGACGCCCTTCGATGTCGCGGTAGAGCGGGCACTTCTCGAAGAAGAACGGGAATCGACGACGGTTACCGTCGAGACGCCAACGACGGCGTCGTGACCGTGTGTTCGCAGGAAGGGAGGGTAAACGCATGAACGACACCACCGAGTACGGCGAGACGTGGGTCTACGAGAGTATCGTCGGCGCGCTCCCGGGCGTGAACATCGGAGAGAGGGGAGCGATTGTCCTTCAAATCGCCGTGTTCGAGGTTGGGGTTCTCTTTTTCGCGTGGGTGTACGACCTGTGGACCGCGGCGGTCGCCGGGACGGCGGCAATCGTCGTCGCCGCCGTCGGCAGCGTCGTGATGCTCCGCATGGGCGAACAGACCCGTGCTGCAGCAGTTCCCGTCCCGTACCGTCGCCTTCTCTTCGGGTCGAGCATCGAGGTTGTGCTGGGCGTGCTCGCGTTCGTCGCGCTCGTGACGCATCTGTTCGTGTTCGACCCGCAGCAGACAGAGACACCGCTTTTGACGGTTCTCTTCGGGGCTGAGCCGCCCGTCATCGTCGTCTACCTGACGCTCCTCGTACTGTGGGACCTCTGTTACCGTATCGGCACGTCCTGGTGGGCCGCCGTCGTCAACCTCTGGGGAGCAGTCCGCTACCGGTTCGACGAACCGACCGCCCGGTCGGTCAAACGAGTAAACTATCTCAACGTCGGATTCGGCGTCGCGCAGGTGCTTTTAGTTCCGTTCGTACTGGACCAACCGGTCCTCCTCGTCGCAGTTGGCGGTCACGTCGTGGCAGTGACTGTCGTCTCCGTGGCTGCCGCGTTGCTGACGAGAACGTAGCGACGTGCAGAGGCTTGAGAAGGTGTCGGCTTAGTCGTCTGCCTTCATCTGTTTGAACTGTTCGAGAAGCGCGTCGGTCGAGTCGCCGGAGTCGTACTCGACAGTGCCGCGGTAGGTCTTCCGGTCGTCGTCGGTGCCGGGTTCGACCTGACTCGTCATGCGCTCGCGGCGTTCGTGTTCGGCTTCGTCATAGGCACCCATTGACATGGTTCACTAAGCCATGTGAGAGAATGCCACATATAATTATCGGAGATGTTCAAAACCATGATAGATTCGCCCGGCGGCAGGAAAGGGTAAAAACAATCGCCGAACTACACCGTATGTGGCACGCCCGCTCCGATTTCGTTACGCCCCCGGTCACTGGGACGAAGCACGGATAGCCCGTGATATATTCCAGTCGCTCGACGCCAATCTCGGTGCTGAGATGGGTGCACCGTGGTACACACCCCCCGAAGGGTACGAAGCCCGACGGTTCGACATGGACAACGGTGACACCGCACTTTTCGCGTGGACCGACGACCACGCCTACTGGATTGGCAACACAGAGACGCCGAGTTCCCTGTGGCGAACCGACAAAGAAGGGTTCGACGAGGCACCGTTCGAGGTGTCCCAGTGGGCACAGCGTGAACTCATCTCCGAACTGTTCGACGAATCACCGTGGCTGAAGCCTTATCCGCACCTCTCGTGGTTCTTCCTGCCGGTCTTCCTCTCTAAAGACGGACGAGAGACGACGCGCGCGTTCTTCCACGACCACTCGGCGGGTCTCCCGGATACGACCCGCGACGAGGCACTGGCGTTCTACGAGTCGTTCTTCGCGACGGGTGTCCTCGACGAATACCGCGAAGTGATGGCCGGAAAACTCGGTACGTCGGAGTACTTCGACCCGATACGGATGGCCGCCGCAATGGGCGAGTTCGACGTGGCGTACCTTCTCACCGAAGCCGGCTACGACATCACGCCGGAGATCGAGGTGGCGACGGGCCACTCCATCGACTTCCGCGCCGAGAACACGAAAGCGGGCGGCGCGCTCATCGAAGTGACGCGCCCACTCCCGCCGAACCGACGCTCAGTGAGTAATCCGGTGGCTGCAATTCGAGACACGGCTCAGACGAAGACCAACGGTCAAGGACAACTCGCCGAACACGGTGGCGGCGTGACGCTCTTCGTCGATTGCTCGTCGTTCCCCGACGACGACTGGGCCGCGATTATGGGCGAACAACCGGACGTGCGACACCGCCCGGCGGTCGTCTTCCGACTCCGACCATCCGGCCACGTCGAAGGCTACTCGAAAGGTTCGGTCCCCGTGGACCTGCCGTGGCTCTCCTAATTCGGCTGTACCCTCTTCTCGAATGGATTGACGAGCCGCAGGCTTGGCGGTGTAGGTTTCTCGAAAAAGTACCGGAGTGGAGACGACGTGCTCAGCTTAGAAGGAGAGCATCTGCGGCCCGTCCTCGCCGAACGGGGATGGGTCGCGGTCGCTGTAGTACCGACGACCGATTGCCTCGTGGCCGACGCCGGTAAAGAGGGCATCACGAACATCCTGCGGACAGGTGTACGTCTCTTCCCCGAGGCGGGCCAGAATTTCTGCGACAGTCTCCTGACCGTTCTGTAGCTCGATTACTTCGTCGCCGTAGTGTTGGGCGAAGTCGGTCGAGCTAGTCGGGTATTCGTGGCGTTCGATGGCGTCGCCGAGTCCGTTCAGGCGCATTACACTCATTGCTGTGCGGACCACATTCTTAATGATTTTCCATGTATGTCTTTTAGAGCCATTGCATACCTT
>NZ_JBZRPK010000249.1:0-2382 GCF_058382125.1 Haloferax sp. s1 | reverse complement strand
GAGCTAACTCCGATTCGTCCAACGAGTCGAACAGACCGGTGAGACAGATGGCGACACCGACCGAGTGGCGCAGGTGTACCGCCATTCGGACGGCTACCCGGAGAGCGTGCTTCGCGATCTCGCACAGCTGAAAAACCTCCTCGATGCGCCCGCGCCGAGCGTGGACCCGGGTACACGGCAGCGACGTTCGTGTTCCTCGACAAGCTCTCGACGATCGACCTGTATCTGGATGGTGATCCAGACCGAACGATCGACGCAGCGCAGCCAGCGGATCTTCTCGAGCCAGACAATATGGAGCATCTGGACCAGCCGCTGTTCCTGCTGGGTCACGGCGTCGAGAATCCGGCCGACGGCATCCACGGCGACGAGGTGTACCTCTACGTCGTCGAACACCCGACGCGGAACCCGTTCGAGAAGCCAGTCGAGTGGACCGTCAAGGTGAGCGGTCACTCCGCGTTCCCCCGCTGGGACGGTCCGACCGACGAGGCTTTCGAGCGGGCCAGCTGGCAGTTCCACGGCCCGCTGGAGTACGCGCTCGAAGAGCTAGTTGCTGAACCGGCGTGAGAACGCGACCGGTCTAAATGATGCCGCCGATGAGGAGCAGACCGACGACGAGCAGCAGCGTCGCGACCACGCTCCCCCCGGCGAGTAACTTGTTCTCCATCGCTTTCTCGTGGAGCGGCATGTCGGCGTACTCCTCGCGGAACGCCTCGAGGTTGTCCTCGTGGTAGAAGTACTTCGTCTTCAGCGCGAACCGTTCCGTCACCGCACAGCCCGTGCAGACAGGCTCGCCCTCCAGCCGCTCCGTTTTGCTGTGGCTGGTGCAGGCGATCGCCCCGCAGTTCGGACAGTAGGTGTACGTCTCGTCGACGCCGCTGGTCTCGCAATGGACGCACCGATGAATCCCGTCCTCGGCGGTCACTCTGGACGGGCCCGCTGCGTAGTATTCGTAGGGGTAGGTGTACTCCTGGATGTCGGTGGTGTGCCGAACCTCGGGAAGGTACACCGGTTCGATCGACTGGACCGAGATATCCGAGCGGTTCGGCTCACACGTTTTGTTGTAGGTGACGTTGTTGTCGCCGGTGTAGGTCACCGTCGTCGTGTGGTAGTCCTGGAGCCGCTCGACGGCCCACTCCTTGTACTCCGTTTGGGTCTGGCCGTACCGGCGCTCGTCGACCTCGTCGAACACCTCCGCGAACTGTTCGGTGTCGAGGTCGACCGTCGCGTGGAGGTTCTCGGTGACCAGCGTCGCGACCTCGGCGGCGGCCGCCTCGGGATGCCCGCGCTCGGCGTGGACGACGAATCGCGTCCGGTCGTTGATCCGGTGAATGACGCCCACCGACGTCTCGAAGACGGCGTTCGTGTCCGCGGTGACCGCGACCACCGGGCGGAACGCCACCGCCAAATGCGGTGTCGGGAGGTCGGCGGCCTCGATGTTCTCGATGTCGCGGAACGCTTCCTGGACGGGCGCATCGACGTCCGCTGCCGGGTCGTAAGGCCGGAGTGTCTCGTTACAGAGAATCTCGATGCGGCCGTTGTAGAGGTCCAGACCGATCTCGTCGGCGATCTCACGAAGGTCCTTGCCGTCCAGCAGTTCAATTGGATAGGGATCGTCGTTCCGCTGGAGTCGCTCAGCGTACTCCTCCGCCGGGTTCGTGAATCGCCCAGTGGTGACGACCATCCCGCGTTTCGGGCCGTCGAAGTCGAAGGTGGCGATGGCCGAATGCAATTTCTGAACGACCGGCCGCCCGACCGTGTCCGTGTGCTTGCACTCGACGATAATCGCGCGTCGCTCCCCGTCGACGACCTCCTCCATGATGACGTCGCGACCCTCGTCGGCGGTTCGCTCGGCCTGACGGACGTTCTCGTAGCCGAGATTTCGAAAGACGTCCTCTATCACGTCCTCAAACTCGAACCCTGAGAGATTGTCCAGTACAGCCATCCCGATATACCTGGACAGTACGTTGCAACTGTCAAATATATTGCCGAACGCAGCCGCGTCCTGTTTTTGAACCCCCGAGGGGGGGTGCGGGGGTGATCGAACGAGCCTCTCGCAAACCGACCTATGAGTGGAATCAGCGACCCACGCTCGCACGTACAGTCACGGGCCTCGGATGATTCCGACGTCATCTACGTTGGTTACCGTCGTCGAGGCCGCGCCATCGTCGAGAACCAATCGGACCAAGAACAGCTCACGCCAGAGCGGAGTCTCGAGCTGGCGAACCACAGTCCCTCAGGTTTTGAGTGGGGATACGGTGGGAGCGGGCCGGCCCAACTCGCACTCGCCCTCCTGCTCGATTATACCGACGACGAGGAGGTCGCACTAGCGGAGTACATGACGTTCAAGACCGAGGTCGTGAGCCAGCTGGAGTGTACAGGAAC
>NZ_JBZRPK010000672.1:0-13923 GCF_058382125.1 Haloferax sp. s1 | reverse complement strand
ATACGAGAGGGAGCCGATCATCCCAATGTAGTCGGGGTCGACATCGAGGAGTTTCTCGGTCCCAATCGGCTTGAATGGGACGTACTCTTCGCCCTGGAACGCATTGTTGACGCCCAGCATCCGGAAGCTCCGTGTATCGTTCCGCGGCGCGTCGATGTTCGCCGCGAAGAACTTCCCAGACTCGGGGTCGAACCTGAAGTTGAACGCGGCGACCGTCGGTGTGTCGTCTTCCGAGACGGGCACACGGGATTCGATGTCGGTGTAGAACGACTCCTTGAGGGTGACCCACGCCTCGTACTGGGCCTGACGCTGGAAAATCTGAGCCGCCTTCTCGAACGCCTCGTAGAGCGTGTAGTACGGATCGCGTCCGCCGAACGGGAACCGAATCAGTGACCCGAGAATCGGGCCGACGTTCGATTCAATCTCTTCGAGGTCCTCGTCATTCCACCCTGAGTACTTCTTCAGCATACGCGGGTCCATGAGATGGACGTCAACGTCAACGTCGTAGAACACCTCCTTATCGTACTGCGATTCGGCCGATTCACCGAGCGTTCGGACGGCATCGGCATCGAAATCGACGCCGGGGAGCGCATCGTAGTACTTCAACGGGAGCCGATCGAAGGCCGCGACAGCCTTCGGCTGGATGCCAAATCCCATCGCGATATCCATCCACGCTCCGGGAATGCTCGCGTACGTTTCTGGAGCCTCCTCGAACGTGCGGCTCCCCGCCGGCTCGATGGTCACCTCGTACGACGTCGGACTGTCCGTCGGCGGCGGCGAGTTCGTCGCCGTGTCAGTCCCATCTGCCGGCGTTGGGTTATCACCATCGCTGGTACATCCCGCGAGCAGCCCTCCGCCGAGGATGGTACTGCCGCCCTTTATCATCTCCCTCCGTGTCGGAACCTCGTGAACGTCGGTCTCTGTTGCCATGCTTTTAGGCTGACCTAAAAACACATAACTATTTCTACCTGTACCTTGGACAGCTACGAGAACAGGGCTCTCTGCCACCCTGGTCTGTCCGGTCCAGCGGTGGACCTTGCGTCACTGCCACGGCGTCGTCTCCCAATTCTATTGGATATTAGTCGCGGATGTCCTTCCCGCCACTACCCGCCGTCTCCGCCTGTTCGGCCACGTATTCCCGTAACCGATCGTCGTCGATGACCTCGAGGAGGAGTTCCTCGTCGAGATGAGTAGCGAGCCGTCGTTGTGCGCGTTCTCGACGATGGTCAATCTCCGACCGGTCGAGGTGGTTGGATTTGACGAACTCGATTTCGCGCTGGCGGACCCGTTGGAGTCGCTCCTGATCGATGTCGTGGTCGTCAGCTACTCTGTGATCCGCGAATTGCCGGTGCCAGGTCTCTTCGTCGTCCCAGTCGTAATCGAGAGCCGCACGCCGCCGAAGCCAGTCGTAGTGGGGGGCGGCTTCTTCCCAGTTCCCTTCTTCGCGGCGGACATCGGCCAGCAGTTCACGGCCGACGGTCATTCCGTGCCCGGCTGCGACGAGTACCTGTTCGCCATGTCCAGCGAGACCCCCGGCCACGTACAGTCCGTCGACCGAAGTCCGTCCGTCGGCGTCGGCGTACTCACGGTCGAACTCTTCGTGAACCTCACCGTGATGCTCATGGGTGTCGAACATCGCCTCGTCGCTGTCAAGTCCCCTGAGATATTCGCCATCGTAGGTGGTCGCCGCCACGACTCGTGGGGCGAGGACGGAGCGGCCGTCTTGGGTCCGAACACGGAAGCCACCATCCGTACGCTCAACAGACTCGACCATGTCGGATACGAGGTCACAGCCCGCCTCAACGGCGTGGTCGTGCATGAGTTTGTAGAACGTCTCGATGTCGATACCCGCAGGGAACCCAAGGTAATTCTCCAGAAACGCACAACGGCGAAGTGATGAGTTCCCCCGGTCGAATATCACGGCGTCGAGTCCGTATCGGGCAGTACAGACCCCGACAGCGCATCCCGCTGGACCACCACCGATGATGACGACGTCGCGGCTGGCTGTTGTCATTTACTTGGAACTGTGTGGTACGGAGCTTTCTGACGTCGGTTCAAGCTTAACGAATTGTGTTGGCGATATCGTGAGTGTAAGCGGTTTTTCCTAGAAGTACCAGTAGGACCCTCATTGCAGGAGTCGCCACCGGAAAGCGGGTTGGTACTGCCGACGAGCAGGCCCATCCTCAATGCCGTGCCGTCGTGCTTCACGATGTCTTGCTGTGTCGGTACCTCGCGTACCGCGACGTCGTCCAACATATGTTTAGGCTAGCCTAATTTAGTGTTAAAGATTTGGTCATTCACCTAATCTACAGATAAGCAAGCGAGTGCCTCAGAGTCTCGCAAACCGCTCCGCGATTGTTGGATACGGGTAATCTTCGATTTCCCTTGGCTTGACCCTGCGCTGGTTCACTAATCACGTTGACCGATACGCGCTGTGTATTTATCACGCCCCCCAGAACATATCATCGGTTGAGGGATTCAACAAGGCCAATCAAACAGTCCTATAACCCGGTCGGGTGGCTGATATACACGGTTTCCAATCCCATCTCGGCGACCCTCTTTTCGAGGTTTCGAACCCCGAACGTCTCGGTCGCGTAGTGCCCGGCGAGGAATACGGAGATTCCGGCTTCGCGCGCCTCGTGGTACACCTTCTGTTTACCTTCTCCGGTGACGAGCGCGTCGACGCCGCGGTCGATGGCTTCGTCCAGCCAGTCGACGCCGGAGCCGGTGACGATAGCGACCTCGGAAATCTCGTCGGGACCGAAGTCGAGCACTTGCGTCCCCTCGTTGCCGTCGAGGTCGTCGAGCGCCGCTCGAATCTCGGCGGCCGTCTTCGGCGACTCGAACGCCCCGGACTGGCCGATGTGAATCGGACCGATTTCGCCGAATGGCTCGCGGTCCGACAGACCGAGATGGTCGGCGACGCCCGCCGCGTTCCCGACTTCTTGGTGGCCATCGAGCGGGAGGTGCGAGACGTAGAGCGCGAGGTCGTTGCGAATCAACGGCTCGGTGCGGGAGAAATCCCGTCCGGTCAGGCGGTCGAGACCGCCCCAGACCAGTCCGTGGTGGGTGACGAGCAAGTCGGCGTCGGCATCGACGGCCGCTTTGATGGTCGCTTCCGCGGCATCGACGGCGAACGCCACCGTCTCGACGGATTTCTCGTCGGGGCCGACCTGCAAGCCGTTCGCGCTGGCGTCCACGTCGGCGAAGTCGGCGGTCGAGAGCGTCTCGTCGAGCTGGGAGACGATTTCGGAGAGTTGCATACTGGTCAGTCGTGGTTCGGCGACTTGTAAGAAACGGGATGCGGTCGAATCGGAAGAAGACCGACCGAACGCAGGTGCGAGTGTGAACTCGGTCGTCCGCGGCGTGTGAGATGTGAACTCGGTCGTCCGCGGCGTGTGAGATGTGAACTCAGTCGTCCGCGGCGTGTGAGATGTGAACTCAGTCGTCCGTCGCGGCGTGCGAAAACACGAACTCCCGAAGCAACTTCGCCGCCAACGACGCCGCCTGTCCGTCGTCTCGGTCGTTCACTTCGACCACGTCGAAGCCGTCCGTGTACGGGGCGACCGCCCGAACCACGTCACGCATCTCGCGAGACGTGAGGCCAAACGGCTCTTTCGTCCCGGTTCCCGGCGCGAACGCAGGGTCCGCGGCGTCGATATCGGCGCTCAGATAGACCGATTCGTCGTCGAAATCCGGATTCCAGTCGGCGACCGCCTCGGGCTCGACGACGGTCACGTCGTCCGATTCGGCGCGTTCCCACTCCTCGGGTGACCCGGTACGCGCGCCGAGAATGATGGCCTCGTCGACGTCGAGTTTGTCGAGCACGCGGCGCGTAATCGTGGCGTGACTCCATTCGTTGCCATCGTACTCGCGCCGGAGGTCGAGGTGGGCGTCGAGACAGACGAACACGTCGGGTTCGACGCCGGTGACGCCAGCGGCCGTGACGGTGTGTTCACCGCCAAGGATGAGCGGAACGGCATCGTCCCAGACGGCGTCGCGGACGCTCCCGGCAAGCCACTCGCTGTATTCAGGTGCGTCGTCCCACGCGCGGATATCTCCCGCGTCGTGGACGCGCAAGTCAGTGAAAAATTGGTCGGTGCGCCGGTCGTAATCGTCGAACGACTCGGCGAACCGACGGATACGATTCGGTCCAAAACGGGTTCCAGGTTGGAATGACGTGGAGATGTCGAGCGGAGCACCGACGATAACGTAGTCAGCGACCTCGCGGTCTGCGATGGCTCCGGGGAACATCTCTCTCGCCCCCGTTTAGACGATCTTTCGCTGGCCTTCGTACTCGAGGTACTCGATCTCGTCTTCGGGGTTGAGGTCTTCGTCGTCCGGGATGAGCATCGTGAACGTCTGGTAGGTCTCGAGGTCCATGATCTGGGCGTCTTCGCCGGTGACCGAGACGACCTGGCCCTGCTTTCGCTCGATGATGGGGACCCACACCTTCGCGTCGACAGGCTGGGAGAGCGAGCGCTTTTTGTCGTCGAAGACACCGCGGGCTTCGACACGCGCTTTCGCGCTGCCGTGCTTACCGGGCTTTGCGGTACTATAAGCGTAGATTTTGCACGGCTTTTCTTCCATCATGACGTAGCTGCCTTCTTGGAGCTCGCGCACCTGCTTCTGCTCTTTCGCCATGTCCACTCGTTATCGGATGGAAGGTATAAACGGTTTGGAACCGTCTTCGCACGCGAATCCTTGCCGTGGCCTCCGCAGGCGGCCAGACACGCTTCCTCGGTGTTCGACTGCTCCGCTCAGTTCACAGGGATTCGACCGCGCCACTCAGGCGTCTTCAACCGCATCGACTTCTGCCATCGCCGGGTCGAACCACGTCCCTTTGGCGTCGCGGCGGGCGAGGCTGCCGAGCATCCCCGTGGCGACGTTAGGCAGCGCCAGTGCCAACATGATGGCTGTCGTGAGTTCGCCGGGCGACTCGAACAGTGGAATGAGATACTGAAACGGGAAGAGAATCGGCGTCCGGTTGAGGAACGTGAGGAGGATAGAGACGGGCATGAGCAGACTTCCCCAGACGACGCCAGCCATCAGCCCGTGCCACCCGCCGTCGGCAGGGTCAGTGCCGACGACGTATCCGGCGAGTGCACTTCCTGTGGCCCCGCCGACAAGCGTGAACTGTCCGGTCATCGCGTAGACAAGCGCCTCGGTACACGCGGCGAGGCACGTTCCAACGAGTACCGGCCGCCACTCCGTCATGGCGGGAGGTTACTTCACGAATACGGATAAAATTATGCGCCTGATTCTCAGCTTTGATTACTCTTCGCGCTGCTGTCGGAGGTTCTGCCGGGTGAACTGCGGCGTGGCACGGATGCCCTTTCGCCCGCGGAACGACCGCCACAGGAGCACGGCGACGACTGCCGTCGGCACCCCGGCGGCCCCGACAGCAGTGAGATTCTCCGGATTCAGCGCGTAGATGATGACCGTCGAGACAAACCCGAACGACAGGAAGATACCGTAGATGAGTCGCTTCGCCAGTCGGTCGAAGATGCCTTTGTTGTCTTCGAGGCGGACGTTGACGGTCAGGTTGTCTCGGTCCGCCCTGTCGAGGACACGCTCCAGTTTCGGCGGGACGCGAACCAGCGACTGGGCAGTCTGCTGGGTCTGTTGTCCGAAGCCTTCGATGATTTTCTGGATACTCTCTTCGCGGTAGCCTTGTTCTGTCAGATAGTCGGTCGCCACCGAGATGAAATCGAAGTTCGGGTCGAGCGTGACGCACACTCCTTCGACCACGCCTGCCACGCGCAAGACGAGTGCGAGATTTCGCGGGAGTCGAAGCGGGAACTCGTAGATGGTCGATTCGACCTGTTCGAGAATCTGATTGACCCGGTACTGTTCGATGTCGTCGCCGCGAGCGTCCGCGATGGCGAGTTCCATCACGTCGCCCATCACCTGTCGGTCGACGTTGGGGCTGAGCGTCCCCATCTCGATGAGGGTGTCGAGAATCGCGTCCACGTCCTGATTGGCGACGGCGATGTAGAACTCCACGATTTTCTCTTGGATGAACGGGTCGACCTCCCCGTGCATCCCGAAGTCGTAGAAGATGATTCGCCCGTCGTCGGTCACAGAGAGGTTCCCCGGATGCGGGTCGGCGTGGAAGACGCCGTCTTCGACAATCATCTGCAGGTAGGTTCGTTGCAGGTTCGTCGCCAACTCGGTCCGGTCGATACCGAGTTCGTCGAGTGCAGCGACGTTGTTTATCTTCGTCCCCGGGAGGTACTCCATCGTGAGTACCCGGTCGTCCGACCGCTCTTCGATGGGTTCGGGGATGACGAGCGTGTCGTCGTCTTCGAAGTTCTCCTGAATCTGCCGGAGCGTCTCCGCTTCCTCGTCGTAATCCATCTCCTCGCGGATGGTTTTGGCGAACTCGTCGGCGAGGTTTTCGAGCGAGAACGCTCGGCTTTGGCCGATAAAGCGCATGAGAAGCGGCAGCGACCACCGAATCACCCGAAGGTCGGCTTCGACGAGTTCCTCGATACCGGGGCGTCGAATCTTGACGGCGACTTTCTCGCCTTCGTACTCCGCCACGTACACCTGCCCGAGACTCGCGCCGCTTATCGGGTCGCTGTCGAACGAGTCGAACGCCTCGTCGACCGGGCCGAGTTCCTCTTCGAGAACGACTTTCGACTCGGACCATGGAGCAGGCGGCACGTCGTCTTGGAGGCTCCCGAGGACATCGATGTACTGCGGTGGGAGGATGTCGGGACGCGTCGACAGCAGTTGGCCGAGTTTGATGAACGTCGGGCCGAGCGTGAGTAGCGACTCTAAGAGGACTTCGGCACGCTTGACGCGCATCTCCGTCGAGACGCGGCGTGTGCCGCCGAAGAGGATGTACTTCCGCTTGTCGCGGGTGTACGCGACGATAAGCGGGAAGAACTGGTACAGGACGACGAGGAACCGCCAATAGGCGCGAAGATTGACCAGCGTGACCACCCGCCTCGTCAGGCGTCGTCGCCGGATTTCTTCTGGCGGGCTGATGTGGTTCCCTCATCAACGTCGCCGGATGTCTTCCGGTGGGCCGACGAGGTTCCCTCGTCGTCGCCAGCGGTGATGGGAATGGTCCGCTCTGTGGCGGCCTTACGCTTTGGAAGGCGGATTTCGAGGCTTCCGCGCTCCATCGTCGCCTCGGCGTCGTCGGCGACGGCGTCCGGAGGAAGTGGAAGTTCGGCATCGAGGAACAACGGGCGTTCCTCGCGGACGTAATCGAACTCCGGAGGGAGGCTTTTGTCGCGTCGCGCTTCGACGACCAATCGACCCTTCTCGACCCGAAGGTCGGCGGTCCCGGCGGTCACACCCGGGAGGTCGAGGACCAGCAGGTACGACGTCTCGGATTCCAACAGGTCGGCGAACACCGCGTCCGGGAGTTCGGACAGCGCGTCGCGCAGCGTTGACATGAGCGACCATAAGGAGGCGGGGTCGAAAAACCCGGCGGTCCCGCGCGGGCGCGTGTAAGCTCGAGATGCAGGTTCGACCGCCCCACATCCGTCTTCGACCGCCCCACATCCGTCTCGCGGTTCGAAGTTCGGCCGCCACGCACACCTCGCGGTTCGACCGACCTCCGGCGCAGTCTCCGAAATCGAGAGCGGGGCCGACGCTTTTTGTCCCCGCCGCCAAAGGTTCGCTATGAACCACGACGACCGACGCACGGCCGGGTTCAAAGAACGAACCCGGGTGGCGGATGCCCGCGAGACACTCCTCGCGGCGGTCTCTCCCCACGAACGGACCGAGCGACGCCCGCTCGGCGAGGCTGACGGTCGGGCACTTGCCGAAACCGCTGTCGCACCCGCGGACGTTCCCGGCTACGACCGCGCCGCAGTCGACGGATACGCCGTCCGCGCGGCCGACACCTTCGGGGCGAGCGGTCGGTCTCCGAGTATCCTCCGCGTCGTCGACGGCGTAGTCGAGCCCGGCACCGCGGCCCGCGTCCACACGGGAAGCGACCTTCCGGACGGTGCCGACGCCGTCGTGATGGTCGAAGACACGGAACGCCTCGGCGACGAACTGGAGGTGTTTTCCCCCCTCGCTGAAGGAAAGAACGTCGGCGAGCGCGGTGAAGACGTACGCGAAGGCGACGCGCTGTTCGACGTCGGACACGAACTTCGGCCGTCTGACCTCGGACTCCTTCGGTCGGTCGGCGTCGAAGACGTGACCGTGTTCGAGCGCCCCCGAATCGCCGTCGTACCGACAGGCGAGGAACTCGTCGAATCCGACCCCGAACCCGGTCAGGTCATCGAGACGAACGGACTGACCGTCTCCCGACTGGTCGAGCGCTGGGGCGGCGACGCGACCTACCGCGATATCGTCGTCGACGATGCCGACCTGCTTCGGGAGGCCATCGAGTCCGACCTCGACCACGACGTGGTCGTCACCACCGGCGGGTCGTCCGTCGGCGAACGCGACCTCATCCCCGATGTCGTCGCCGAACTCGGCGAGGTACTGGTCCACGGCGTCGCGCTCAAACCCGGCCACCCCGTCGCGCTCGGCGTTGTCGAAGGCACGCCAATCGTCATGCTCCCCGGCTACCCGGTCGCCTGCCTCGTCAACGCCTTTCAGTTCCTCCGACCGCTGCTCAAACACGTTGGCTCGCTTCCCCAGCGCCCACTTCCGACGGTCGGCGCGACGCTCACCCGGAAAGTCCCGAGTTCACCCGGCACTCGGACCTTCGCCCGCGTCCGGCTCGACCACTCCGGCGACGAGATAACTGCTGAACCTGCCCGGACCAGCGGGTCGGGGATTCTCTCCAGCGTCGCACTCTCCGACGGCTGGGTGGTCGTCCCCGAGGACCTGGAGGGCCACGACGAAGGCGAAACCGTCACCGTCGAGGGCTGGGAGTGGTCCGCATGAGACGGCAGTTCCGCGACCTGTCCACTCCAGCAGCGGCGCGTGAGACCATCGCGTCGCTCGACCTGACACCCGATTCGGAGACCGTCCCGCTGTCCGACGCTCGCGGGCGCGTCCTCGCCGAGCGAATCGACGCCGGAATGGACGTTCCCGGCTTCGACCGCGCGAGCATGGACGGCTACGCAGTTCGCGCCCGCGACACGTTCGGCGCGGACGAAGCCGACCCAGTCACGCTCGAACTCGTCGGCGAGGTTCACGCGGGTGCCGAACCCGACGTGGAAGTCGACCCCGGAACCGCGGTCGAGATATCGACCGGCGCGGTCATGCCGCCGGGTGCAGATGCCGTCGTCATCGTCGAACGAACCGAAGAGCGAGACGATTCACTCGTCGTCTACAAATCCGTCGCGCCGGGTGACAGCGTGATGCCCGCCGGAACCGACATCGCCGCAGGCGCTCGTGCGCTCGGTCCCGGAACGCGACTCACACCCCGCGAAATCGGGCTTCTCTCGGCGCTCGGCATCGACGAGGTGCCCGTCCGCGGCGCGCCCGTCGTGGGCATCGTTTCGACCGGTGACGAACTCGTCCGACCGGGTGAAGAGCTGCGACCCGAAGCGGGCCAAATCTACGACGTGAACACTTACACCATCGCTGCGGGCGTCGAGGAAGCTGGCGGCGTGCCCAAACTCTACCCCCACGCTGGCGACGACTACGACGAGATGGAGCGCCTGCTCAGACAGGCGGCCGACGAGTGCGACCTCGTCCTCTCGTCGGGGTCGACCTCGGCGAGCGCGGTCGACGGTATCTACCGCGTCGTCGAAGAACGCGGCGAGTTGCTGCTTCACGGCGTCTCCGTCAAGCCCGGAAAACCGATGCTCGTCGGCACGCTCGGCGAGGGAAGCGCCTACATCGGCTTGCCCGGCTACCCCGTCTCGGCGCTCACGATTTTCCGAACCTTCGCTGCACCGGCTATCCGCAGCGCTGCGGGACTCCCCGAACCGCAGACTGCGACCGTCGAAGGGTCGATGGCCGTCCGCGAGCGATACGCCGAGGGCCGGACGCGACTCATGCCGGTCGGTCTCGTCATCGGAGGAACGCCGTCAGCCCGCCAAACGCAGTCCGACGGCGTGTCCGACGGCGCGGGTGAGATGCTCGTCTACCCCGTCGACAAAGGCTCCGGCGCGACGACGAGTCTGGTCGAAGCGGACGGCGTGGTCGAAATCCCTGCCGATGTCGAGTATCTCGCCGAAGGCGAATCGGTCACGGTCCAACTGTTCTCACCAGACGTTCGTCCGCCCGAACTGCTCGGCGTCGGCGAGGACGACCCGGCCCTATCGCGACTGCTCGACCGCGTACCGACACCGCGGTATCTCGCATTCGGGTCGCGCGAGGGGATTCGTCGACTCCGCGACGGGATTCCCGACGTGGCCGTCGTCGCGGGTGAGACTCACGGAGACGTAGACGTGGACGCGGTCGAACTCGGGTCGTGGACACGCGAGTGGGGACTTGTCGTCCCCGCTGGCAACCCGGACGGCGTGACCGGTCTCGAAGAACTCGTCGACGAAGACCTGCGGTTCGTCAACCGCGATACAAACTCTGGGCTGCGAACCGAACTCGGGGACGCCATCGCCGCCCTCGCCGAGGCGCGCGGGACGACCCGACACGAACTCGTTGACGAAATCGAAGGATTCGACCACGGGGCGAAGGCGTTCGAGAGTCCGGCCCGTGCCGTCCGGTCCGGACGCGCGGCCGTCGGCTTGGGACTTCGTGAGACGGCCGACTCGCTCGGGTTGGACTTTGTCTCACTCGGCGAGCAACCTGTTCGAGTCCTGGCAAACTCCGCCCGGACGGAGAAGCCGAGTGTGCGGTCGTTCGGCGACGTACTCGCCGAAAGCGACGACATATTTGACGCGCTCACAGGGTTCGAGAAGGTCCGAACACGACGGTAACGCTTTAAAAAGAAACCTCTCCACGTTCAGATATTCATGATTCATTGAAGTATAAAATATGTGGAACGTTTTTACCGACGTAGTCTAAATATAGGCTATATGCATCGTCCGCTAACAGTCCTTCATGCTGACGACGACCCCGAGATGCTTGCGCTCTCGGAGGCCGCGTTTCGACAACTCGACGCGGTTTCTCTCCGTACCGCTGGGTCGGCCAGCGAAGCGCTCGACGTCGTCTCACGAGAGCATGTCGATTGCGTCGTCAGTGACTCGTTGGTCCTTCCTAACGGAGTCTCACTTGTCGAAGCCGTTCGACAGGAGCGCGACGACATCCCTATCTTCCTGTTCACGGCGAAGGAGTGGCCGGAAGTCGCCGATGTGGCTTCGACCGCTGGCGTCACTGAGTACGTCCAAAAGGCTGGTCCCGGTGACCTCTCGACGGTGCTCCAGCGTGTCCGAAACCTCACCGACGAGGACGCCAGCGCTGGTGTCGACATCGGACTCGAAGGTGATTCATCGGCGGTGACCAGAGCACTCTCGGACCATGCCGACGCCACTTCGGAAGCAACCTTCAGTCTCAACGAGGACTGGGAACTCATCGGCCAGTGGGTTGGTGACGAAGAACTCGGTATCGTCATCGTCGAGGCCATCGAGTCCCACGCCGGACTCCCAGCTATCGAGAACCCCCTATACGAATTTATCGACGCAGACGCACTCGAAGAACTGCTTCGTCCGGTCATCGAAGACGAGGAGCGTCCGGGTATCGAAATCCGATTCCCCTACGACGACTTCCAACTCGCCGTCACGAGCGCCGGTGATATCTACGCCCGGCCGATGCCTGCCGAGACGCTCTACTAATCGACGGATTGCTGTCAGCCACGGGACGCTTTTGCTCGTAGACTCGGTTATTAGTCTCCGGCCCGCGGGAGTTCGTCAAACGTCTCGACGCGGTACTCGCCGAGGACACAACGACCGCGGTGGTCGGGGCCGTGTCGTTCGACGTGAATCCCGTCGAGACCGGCGTTCCACGCGGCACCGATGTCGCTTTCACCGTCGCCGGCGAGGACACCTGCGGTCCCGCCGTCGGTCAGGAGTTGGTCGTCTCGACTCAGCTGTGAAATCGCACGCTTTACGGGTTGTGCATCGGGTTTCCAGCCAGTCTCTTCGGTACAACAGACGACGGTGTCGAACCAGTCGCGGATATCGAGGTGGTCCAACACGGGGTCTGTCAAGAACTGCTGGCAGTGCGTTACGATGCCGACGGGGCGGCCCGTGGCGTGGATTTCGTCGATAAGTCGGGCGGCGTCATCGTGGAGGTACGTTACTTCGGCACGCTTTAGCGGGTCTTCCTCACGGTGGAAGGCGGACCAGAACTCGGTGGGGTCGATGTCCCACTCGCGGAGGGTCGGGTCGCGTGCACCGCCGAGTCCGTGCCAGATTATCTCTGCTTCTCGGTCGGTAAACTGGCGGCCCAACCGTTCGCCGACCCGGTCGAACACGTCGCGCGTGTAGGACCATTCGGCGTCCACGAGGGTACCGTCGAGGTCGAACAGCCAGAAATTGTAATTATCGGCGACCATTCGGATAACTATGTAGGTCAAGAGCGAATAAATGTCTTCTGCCGCTGCAGATTCTCATTCGTTTGATTTGATATGAATTGCGCTCCCGAAGTACTTGTGTAGCACCTCACGGACCGACTCGGCGTTGAACTCGTCGAGATTCGCGGCGATGACCTCGCGAAGGTCGTCCAGCGCGTCCTCGTCCGTCCGCAACTCGGCGAATTCGCAGGCGACGACCGGCACATCGAGCCACGACTCGGCGAGTTGGCGGGCGTAGACGTCGTCGTTTACCTCACCGCGCCAGAGCGCGTCCCGGAACAGCATCCATCCGGACTCGCCCGGTTCCGGCGGTGTGACGCGAACAACCGTCTCGAACTCGCGGGGGTCAGTGTGGACGCCCGCCGCCGTTTCGAGATAGAAGCGAACGCGGAATACGTACGTGAGTCCCATCGCCGCTCACAACTCGTCGTCGAACAGGTCGGCGAGACGAAGGTCTTTTTCGGTAATTCCACCCGCGTCGTGGGTCGTGAGGCGGACTTCGACCTCTTTGTACCGAATCGTTATCTCCGGGTGGTGGAACTCCTCTTCTGCGACTTCGCCGACGTCGGTGGCGAACGCCACGCCGTCGAGGTAATCATCGAACTCGTAGACGCGGACGATTTCGTCGCCGTCGCGTTCCCAGCCGTCACTCAGTTGCGCCTCGACCTCGTCTGCGGAGAGTGTATCTGCCATGGCGAATCTGTCGGGCGGTAAACCGATAAGGATTCTGCCGGGTCGTCACAGAACTGCGATGACGAACTTTGGGCCGGTCAGGAGTCGGTCTGTCCCTCGCCCGCGGACGACGTGCCCCGTAACGGATACTGTGTCACCACAGTCGAGGACGACTGGCGGGTCACACCTGCTGACGGTCCCATGCCCGTCGGCGGCGACGATATGCCCGTCCGGCGGCACGCGAACGCGAACGGTTCCTGTTTCGTCGCCGACGGTGAACGGCCGAGTCGTCCGACCCACAACTGGCTTTCCTTTTGTTTCCCTTTTGCACCCCCTTCCCGCCACGTCTTGACCGCGGGGCCGCCGTCCGCAACCCCCACGAATCGCCCGACAACGGTCGCCCGGGTGACATCGGCGAGGTCGCACACCCGCCGTCGGGGCGTCCCTTCGATGAGACGGCGGCTGTGACGTACGTGGAACCGCGAGATGAGTCGCCGACCGAAGTTTCGGGAACCGCAGAGACGACGGGACACACTCCCTCCGGGGATTCCCGATAGTATCAGCGTCGGTCGAACTGGGACGTCCATTGAGGGCGATTGGACTCGGCTTCGTACAAGAAGCTTCACCACGACTGCGGCCGGTCAGTATCGTCGCCAGAAACAGAATTGAACGCTCTCAGTGGTCCGAACCGAGTGTCTTCAGTCGTTCTGAACGCTCTCAGTCGTTCGAGAGCTGTTCGAGCATCCGACGAGACACCTCTTTTTCGGACACGTCACGGTCCATCTCGATGGGGTGGTCGCCGGGAATATCCACACGCGGTGTCGACGAGTCCGCGGCGTTCGGTCCGGGCA
>NZ_JBZRPK010000250.1:0-2415 GCF_058382125.1 Haloferax sp. s1 | reverse complement strand
GAACAACGCATTCTCGCCTATCTCCGCGACAGCGTCAGCCGTGGAGAAGGGTACTTTCGGGCGAAAAACATCGCCGAAGCTATCGGTCTCACCGCAAAGCAGGTCGGCTCTCGCCTGCCCCAACTGGCCGAAAAGTCCGAGGACGTAGAAATCGAAAAGTGGGGACGCGCCCGCTCTACCACATGGCGTGTCACCCGGAGCTGAGGCGATTCCACGGCTTTTTACTGTCGAGGTGTGATGCTATCTCATGACCGTCCGCGTGAAACGAACCTTCGAGTTCGATGCCGCCGGGGAACGCGTCTGGGAGTTTATTGCTGACCCTGCGAAACGAGCGGATGCAATCAGTGTCGTCGACCGATTCGACGTCGCCGAGGACGGCCGCCACGCGACGTGGCATCTCGAATTGCCGATTCCACTCGTTCGGTCGACTGTGACCGTCGAAACCGAAGATATCGTCGTCGAGGAACCAACCCACGTCAAGTTCGTCGGCAAGTCCCGTGTGATGCGAGTGACGGGCGAACACACCATCCAGGCAAGCGACGGCGGCTGTCGCCTCGTGAACGAGTTCGTCGTCGACGGCCGACTACCCGGTGTCGAGAAGTTCTTCGAGCGAAACCTCGACCGAGAACTCGACAACCTCGAAGCGGCGCTTCGGCGCGAACTCGAAGCAACCGCCTGAAGCCGCGAGAGTTGGATTTTCACGGGGTGTGTGACCCATTGTTGCGGTGGGTTTATACACTGTGGCTCCGAATCCACGTTCGCCGACGCAATAGGCGCTTTTCTCGCCAGACGTCGGCGACTCCACATCCGCCGCACTCGCTGCAACGTTTCGGGGTCCGTTGCGGCACCCAACGACGTGGCCACGTCGTTTCGCGCCCCCAAGCCCGGTGGGGGTGCACTCCCCCCTCGTCTCACTTCGCCAACTGGTGACACGAGATTCGGCGGGAGGCATATTCGCCTCCGCCTTTTGATGGATTACCATCGAGCGACAGTACTCTCTCGACGATTTACCTTCAGTGTGTTAGCTCCCCGAGCACCGATACTGTAGCTATCTCGCAGGACGCACCGGACAAAGAGAAAAAAGCGGGGCCGTGGTCGCAGTGAACGCGACGGGTTATTCGTCTTTGGTCTTGATGTCCGCAGAGAGGCCCTGAGCCATGCGGATTTCCTTGGAGTTGTTGAGCGTCCACGCGGTACGCTCGGTGACGGCTTCGATGATTTCGCGGGCCGACGGGTAGCCGTTACCGGACTTCTTTACGCCACCGAACGGCAGGTGAACCTCGGCACCGATACACGGGAGGTTGCCGTACGCGAGACCGACTTCGGCGTGGTCGCGGTAGTAGTTAATCTGGCGGTAGTCCTCGGAGATGATGGCTCCAGCGAGACCGTACTCGGTATCGTTCTGAATCTCGACTGCCTCTTCGATGTCGCCGGAGTACTTGAGCAGCGCGACGTGCGGGCCGAAGACTTCCTCGTGCGTACAGCGGAGGTCTTCGTATGCGTCTGCCTCGTAAACGAACGGACCGACCCAGTGGCCGTCTTCGTGGCCTTCGGGAATCTCCTCGGGGTCGAGTTCCGTGCGGTCGACGAGAACGTTCACGCCCTCTTTCTTCGCAAGGTCGGCGTACTTGAGGACCTTCTCTTTGTGCTCAGCCTCGATGAGCGGACCCATGAACGTGTCTTCGCGGAGGGGATTCCCGACGGAGACATCCTTTGCAATCTCGACGTAGCGCTCTTTGAACTCGTCGTACACGTCCTCGTGGACGACGAGGCGCTCGGAGGAGACACAGCGCTGGCCGGTCGTCTTGAACGACGACATGACGGCGGAGTGGACGGCGATGTCGAGGTCCGCCTTCTCGGTGATGACGATGTTGTTCTTGCCACCCATCTCACACGCGGCGAGCGTGCCGGGCTGTTGAGCGACCTTGCTTGCGACCTCGTGGCCGACTTCCGCGGAGCCAGTGAAGAGCACGGTGTCGATGCGCTCTTGGTCGACGATGGAGGCACCAGCGTCACCGAAGCCCTGTACCATGTTGAACACGCCGTCCGGAATACCGGCGTCCTCGAACATCTCGGCGATAATCTGGCCACACCACGGCGTCTGCTCGGCGGGCTTCCAGACGACGGTGTTGCCCTCGACGAGTGCGACGGCCATGTGCCAAAACGGAATGGCGACCGGGAAGTTCCACGGGGTAATACAGCCGACGACGCCACGGGGCTTGCGGCGCATGTAGGCGTCCTTGGCGGGAATCTCGGAGGGGACCACGTCGCCCTTGGGGTGGCGAGCGTCGCCTGCGGCCCACTCGACCATGTGGTAGGCCTCGATGACGTCGGCGCGGCCTTCGGAGATTTCCTTCCCACACTCTTTGGTTACGATTTCTGCGAGTTCTTCAGTGCGGTCACGCAGTTCGTGGT
>NZ_JBZRPK010000251.1:0-2427 GCF_058382125.1 Haloferax sp. s1 | reverse complement strand
GTACACGACGATGCCGAAGATGAGCAGCGTCGTGATGAGCGCGAGCAGTTGACCCTGGCCGAGGAAGATTGTCGAAAGCAGGTCGTCCGGCGCGGCCGGCAGGTCGACGGCACCGGTAGCGATGCCGAACCACGTCGGGAAGAAGCCCGACGCGCCGCCGAGTCCCTGCCAGCTGAACAGCCCACCGACGAGCTGCTGGCTGACACCGGCGATGATGAACAGCCCAACACCGGAGCCGACGCCCCACTTGCTGACAATCTCGTCCATGAACAGGATGAGGACACCACCGACGGCGATTTGCGCGAAGATGAGACCCTTCACGCCGATTGTACCGATGCCGAGCGAAGTTGCTACGGCTGGGTCAGCCGGCAGGAAGTTGCCAGCGAACACCATCGGCAGACCCGTCAGGACAATCATAACCCCGACGAGTAGCTTCTGTAGGCCCTGATAGAGGACCTGATCGCGCGGGTTGTTGTCCGTGTCGAGCCCGAGCAGGTCAGCACCGCCAAGCAGTTGTAGGACGATGCTCGCCGTGACGATTGGACCGATACCCAGTTGGAGCACCGAGCCCTGCTGGCCAGCCAGGATGGACCGGAACTGACCGAAGAGGTCGTTCGCGGTCGCGGTGTCGAGGCCGAACAGCGTCACGTTCGTCAGGAAGAAGTACAGGACGAGGATACCACCAGTCCACCCGAGTTTCCGGCGGAACGGTACGTGTCCCTCCGGACGGGCGACTGCGGGCATCCGCGCCAGCACTGGTTCGGCGGCGTCCTTCCATCCCATAATTTATTCCTCGTCGTCCTCGTCGGCGTCGGCTTCAGCTTCTTCTGCTTCGGCCTCGGCCGCTTCTTCTGCACGTTCGGAGAGGTCGGCACTGCCGCCAGCCTCTTCGATGAGTTCGACGGCACCAGCAGTGAAGGCGTCGGCAACGACGTTCAGTTCGTTGCGAACCTGTCCGCCACCGATAACCTTCACGACATCCACGTCCCAGCCGTCCTCGGCTACGTCGCGGGCGTCGATGGTGTATGCGTCACCGTCTTTCTCGGCGACTCCGTCGGCCGCGAGGAGCGCTGCGTCCTCGTCGAGCTTCTGGATCTTGACTTCGGCGACTGTGTCCTGCAGGGAGTCCGGTCGCTTGAAGCCGTGCTTGCCGCGCGGCTCGTAGTGGTGGTACTCGTGCTTGTCGCGTCCGGCACGGCCACGGCCACCACGGTGGCCGGCACCACGCCGGTTCTTGTGGGTACCGCCACTGTGCGTACGGGAGCCACGTTGTCGTCGCTTCTTGGACGTCATCGCATTGCCTCCAGAAGTTCGTCGATCTGTTCGGTGTCGTGCTTACCGAGTTGGCCGCCTTCCTTGGTGACGTGCTTCTGTCCGCGGTGACCGCCACGCGGCGGGTGCAGACGGAGCACGGGGGAGACGCCCTGCTCGCGCAGCGTCGTCTCCTCGTCGACGAGTGCCTGCGCGAGCGCAGCCACGTCGTCGTAGTCGGTGTTCTCGGAAACCCACTCATCGGAGATGTCGCCGTCGCCCGATTCGGGCTCGGCACGCGTGCGGACGAGGGTCTCGACGACGTCGACACTCGGCGTGCCGTGTGCAACGAAGTCGTTGACCTTCGTGATCATGCCACGGTAGGCGTCGTTCTCCGGCACGAACGTCGCGTGGTTCACGCGGTGGATGTTGAGCATCGACAGCGTGTCGCGAACGTCCTGTGAGATGTTGACTTCACCGCGAAGTTGGACGATAGCCTGCATTATTCACGCACCTCCCGTCGAATCTCGCGAGCGCGTCGCGGAGTACGGGACTGCGACGCGTTCTTGAGCGCGTTGTAGGTCGCTTTTGCGAGGTTGACCGTCGTCCGCGTGTTCCCGTCGCTCTTGGTCCAAGCGTCTTGGATACCGGCGAGTTCGAGGATGTTGCGGACGGTCTCTGCGGCCGCAAGGCCGAGACCCTGCGGGGCCGGGATGATACGGACCGTCACGGAGCCGGCCTTCCCCTCTGCCTTACGCGAGAGGGAGTTGAGGCCGCCTGCGCGGTCTTCCCACGAACCCGAGCCGCGGTCTACCTTGATAATGTTCAGTTTCGCCACCTCGATGGCTTTCTGGATGGCACCGCCGACCTGATCGTCGCGGGCCTCAGCGTAGCCGAGGTAGCCGTCACGATTCCCGACTGCAACGACACACCGGAACTTCACCCGGCGGCCGGAGTCGGTCATACGCTGAACCATGTTGATGTCGAGCACTTCGTCGTCCATCCCCGGAAGGAGCTGGTCGACGATCTGGGGCTCCTTGAGCGGAAGCCCGGTCTCGAGCGCCTGGTCCATCGACGTGACGTCGCCGTTCTGCACCATGCGGCCGAGCCGCGTTCGCGGCCCCCAGCCGTTGTTATCTCTGCTCATTCGTCCTCCTGAAGGTTCCCGAGCACTTC
>NZ_JBZRPK010000252.1:0-2439 GCF_058382125.1 Haloferax sp. s1 | reverse complement strand
CGTAACCTCCGGCGCGTCGAAGTCACCAAATCGGCCTGTTTTCACCCGAGATCGAACCGACCAACTAGCTAAGGTTCCGGAAAACAGAGCTACCTACCAGAACCGGAACCATGCAGGAACGTCCCTATCCATCGAAGTCAGGAAAGCGACTGTGACTCTCCCGCGACGAGCAGGACAAACTTCTCTCGCTCGTTGAGGATGAGTACCTGCGTCGACGCATCGCCCTCGACCTCGCACTCCACGGTCTCCGCAGTGATGAAGTCCGGAACGTCGAGCCGCGACACTTCCAGCCGCTCAACGACAACGGGAAGTGGCGACTCACGATTCCCGACGGGAAGACCGGCACTCGGGACACGCCGGTCTCGCGAAGTCTCCGCGAGCGCGTGAAGTACCTGAAGTCAGCAGCACGCCTTCGCATCGACGAGTCGGTCATCGACGTCTCGACGCGGTCACTCCGAGACTGGATCGTCGAGGCGCGCGAGCAGCTAGCCGACGATTTCGACGATGACCGCTGGCACAACCTCGGAATGCATGATCTCCGACGAACGGGGGCGATGGACACGTTCTACTCACTCGCGTTCGAGAGCGATGGCTCACCTCAGCTACGCGCAAGGCCGGTAGGCTTCACGTTTCTCTAGGCAAATAGGCGATTCAGAATTCTGAGGTCTGATTAGATTTGTCTGCAACGACTGTTCTTGAGTGTCTGAGTGAGTTTGCAGTCGATAGGTTGCATGTTTCTCTACAAAGATGAAGCGACGAGGCAACCATTTTGTTGATATTTTCAACTGTTAATACCTTCTTGAAACGGTATGGATTCATAAACAAGAATCATCAGAGTATTTATTTATTTTTGATACATATGACAATTTGTTTATTCAATTGACTATTTCTGAGTACATGAAGGAGATTTCAACTCAAAATCTGAAGAAAGAACAAAAGGTGTTATCAACTATCTTATTACTATACTAAATTGGTAATATTTATATGCTAATCGTTCATTTATTGATTGCAAATGGAAAAGACGAATTCAGAAGCAATTATACACGCAGAAATGTTGTTCGAACTGCAGCAGGTCTCGGTGGGCTTGGACTTACTGGCTTGTTAGCCTCAGGAACTGCAGCAGCCAAGCCAAGTGAAAAAGGAGAAGAGGGATACGTCATCAATAGTGAAGGGTTCCTTGAGTACCACGGTCCCAAGGATGAGGAGTACATCCTGGAGGCAGTCAAGGGGATGAACCAGACCAAGCGTGATGGTAAGGTTGACTTCGTAATGGAGGATGGAAAGTGGTCGTTGAGAAGGTCCCAACCCTTTCTACGATGGCATCATGTGCTGGACAGAATGGATATAACAGTAAACCACAATACAACGGCTACAAGCACACATTCAAGCTTGACCACTGTAACACCCGAGACCTCGTTGATTTACTCATTGCTGGCGCTGCAGTCTCTCAGATCGCCGCAGTCATCACAGCTGCTACAGGGAATGTCCCCGCTGCTGTAGTTTCCGAGTGCGCTGCTATTGTCCTTGCCGCAGGTTGGCAGATAATTGATAATAACGCCGAGGGTAGTGGCGTCAAGATTGTTTTCTTCCTCCCTAACGTTATCGGTGTACCTGGTATCAATCCACAGTAATTACCACTAGCCACTAAATCGCCCCCTTTTGTTATTGAAAAACATGCCTTCATACACTTTTTCAATTGACAATTGGTGGATCGTGATGGTTATCTCGGCAGTCCTAATTCTCGGATTCCTGTTTAATGGCTATTACCACAATACCACAGGGTACAGTGGCACATATTTTCTAGCGGCAGTCCTCGTGACACTTATTGGAGGTGGATACGGATTAGTGATGGCAACTAATTGATGACAGAATCGAACGAAAATTCACCACGTATAACTTCAGAAAATTGAGAATTAAGAACCCTCCACAATATTTAATATGTCTCGGTACAGATATGGAATAATGTCTGGTATCGTCGAAGTGATAAGTAACCTGTATAACCCGGATACCCGAGCAATAACTAGCGTCATCATCGGATCGGCGTTTATTTTATTGCTTTTTATTATTAATTCTACCCCCTCAAACCCAGTGTACCTGGGTGGTATTGCGGTGACAGTGTTAGTGCTCATAGCAGCTATCGGAATTTTCATCTCCTCCAGAGAACGCTGATCACTTCTTATTGAAGTATCGTATCGGGAAGTTCGACAGCGATATTCTCCGAGACCAACAATCGCAACTCACCACGGCACGATCTGAGACATAGTCACTCAGTCTCCCAAATCATTCGCGAGATAAGGGCCGTCTGATCGTCCAGTCCGTGCAAGAAAGCACAATCACGCACGAGGCGACACCCCGGACTCCCGTTGCAAACGCCGACTAACTGGACTGTTGCGGCTCGGCACGGGAGGGGCCGAATAGGTCCCGTCTGCGGTCAATAGT
>NZ_JBZRPK010000673.1:0-14009 GCF_058382125.1 Haloferax sp. s1 | reverse complement strand
CGACCCCGGAGCGTTCCCGCGGCGGCACGCCCGCCGGCTCGCCCAACCCCGCGGGGGCCACCGCCTGGTCCCGGGGGGGGGGTACCGCGGCCCGCCTGCCCTTCCCCCACCTCCCCACGAGTTGGGGCGCGGAAGTCCGAAACGAGGCCTGAATGCGCTTTGCTCCCGGCTACCGACGGTTCGCCGTCCCGGCGTTCCTCGGCGCGGCGCTCGCAGCCTTCGTCTTCCCGCCGGCAGGCGCAGTGCTGCTCGGCGTCGGCGTATTCGTCCTCTGGTTCTTCCGCGACCCGGAACGCTCGCCTCCGGACGAAGACGGCGTTATCTCGCCCGCCGACGGCCACGTCTCGGTGATTCGCGTCGAAGACGGTCGCGTCCGCGTGGGCGTGTTCATGAACGTCACCGACGTGCACGTCAACCGCGCGCCCGTCTCGGGTACGGTCAGCGACGTGACTCACCGTCCCGGTGCGCACAAGCCGGCGTTTTCGAAGGATTCGGATAGGAACGAGCGCGTCGATATCACCGTCGATTCGGACGACGGCGACTACGAAGTGTCACTCATCGCCGGCGCATTCGCTCGACGGATTCACCCCTACGTCGCACCCGGCGACGAACTCGCCCGCGGCGACAAGATCGGACACATCGACTTCGGCTCCCGGGCGGACGTGTTGTTACCGCCCGAGTTCGGGTCAGAGGACGTGATTGTCGAAAAAGGCGAGTCGGTGCGGGCGGGCGAGACGGTGTTGGCGCGGCGGGACTGAGAAATTGGACACGTACTTGACAACAATCTTCTACCGTGGCTTTGTTTGTTCTCGCATGTCCGCCACAGCCCATTCTTCGTCCCCAAATTGGTGGTACGGCGTCGCCCTGTTCCCCGTTTCGGCTCTCTTCGGACTGCTTGAATTACTGTCTCGGCAGTTCCTTTCGAGAGCGATTGCACACGACAGCCCGGGAGACTATCTCATGTCTTTCGTTATGACCGTTCTCTCGCAGTGGGGTGCGATTTTCTTCGGTCTCGTCGTGTTAGTCGCACTCGTTTTGGACATCCGCGGATTGCGAAACAGCGAGGCACCGTGGCGACCCAACTGGGCGTGGGGGCTCGTTGGTCTACCCAATCTCGCGGTCGGGGTGTACCCACCGATACTCGCCGCATCCGTGCCGCTGTTGTCGTTCTACCTCTACCGGCGCGGGAAACAGGTCGGTTCGCCGAGTATCGGGTCTTGAGACCGACTTTGTAATTATTTCTGGTTTGTAGCCGCCTCGCGCGCGAGTTTCACCCATTCAAGGAGACCGTACACTGCCCCGCGAACCTCAGCAACCGTATCAGACGGTCGATGGACGAGTGTTGCCCGAGGCCGCTACTAACCAGATAGTGTCTTTTGACATGCAGACCTTGAATAATATCCAAGGTGTTTTTAGTCGCATGTATTCAAAGAGTAGACATGATTGGGGACATTTTAAATAGATATGATATAGATAAATACCACTTAGTTCCGGTAATCTTGGTCAGCTTGATATTCGTCTCGATATTTCTGAGAAATGTTCAACGGCTAACTAGCTTAGTTGAGGTAGTTCGAGTAGCGAGCGTTGGTTTGGTCATTATCCTCGTCCTCGTCTATGTTCACTACACACACACTTCGAATCAACTAACTAACAGGCAGGAGGGAGTACTAGTTCTATCAATTGTGCTCATCTCAAGTACGATTCTAGCCATCCTTCATTTTCACGACGGGCGGCAGTACAGCGATGGGCTAGTAATAGGACTGATTGGTTTTTCACTGCTCGGTGTCGGGAATCTCATCTGGTCCTATATTCCAACCTCATCTAATCGAGTCGTTGGGTGTGTATTCTTATTACTTGGTGTTGGAACTGCTATGACAACCGTTAGTAGACCTGAATTACGGCCGTATCTCATATACGGTATACTAATGGGTGGACTTTTTTCACTCCTTGGTCTTGGGTTGGTTTTAACCCCAAATGCACTCGATTAGGAGATGGGGTGGTCGTTGTTGTGAAAGATGAGTATTCTGCGTCGTTCTCTATAGTAGCATTTGCAACTGGTTACACATCCGATCGCACGACAGTGGTCGATCGAGTGTGCAATGACTTGCAAACGCTACTATAGTAGGGTGTCGACACTTGGCTATGCTCAGGGGAAGTTTGGAATCGACGGCATTGCTGGTGGTTCTGGGAGTTCCTCCCAAACCCAGTCAAGGAATGCCGCAGACGGATTCGGTGGTACGTCCGGTTCGTCGCCCGTAAGCAAGCAAGCGAAACAGGCGGCACAGTTTGCTTGCCCTATCGAATTATTGCAGAAAGCGTAGAAGCAAACAACACAAAGAATCGCATTTACACCACTCACACTGGTTGAACAGAATGCAACACAAGTTCGACATGTAGTTACCAAATCATATAGATATAGAGCGCAACCGGTACACGTGTCGTCGCACTCGACGCCCAGATAATCAAGCGACTCACTTATTACATGGTTGGCAAGCCAGCTGACAATAACCTCTTTCAGAATCTGTTTTGGATTTATTTTTGATTTTAATTCTGGTTGATTTGATTTAATATCTAATGTCGAAGCTGTGCTGAAAGTCGAATTTGAATCAGACAGAGTTTCTATTTTCGGATTAAATGATTCGCCAAGCTGAATCACGTGTTCTTGTATCTCTGCCTCCCCTGTCTTTGCATTCTTCACTTGAAGACTCGCTTGGAAACCATTAACAGCGGAATTAGCAATAATACTCGAACCTTCGATTTCCCCATCAACATTCACTGAATCCAGAACCTGTTCTTCTTCGCTACCTGTTGCGTTACGAGTAAATACGAGACCAGAGCCACTAGCGCCCAGAGTACCGCCAGTTTCTGTAGTCACTGAATAGCCAGTCGGTGCTGATGAGAGGTCAACGTCAAAGGTGAACGTTGCCCCGATCTTATCACCGCTTTCCATCGCTATGAGCGTACCGTACTCCAGATGGGCTTTCATTAGCAATAGTTCGCCATCGGTGGCTTTGCCGTCATCACTAATTCGTCGCTTCTCGACCTTTTCTGCACTTGGAAGATCACTAACACCAAGCTCAGATAGAATTTTCTGAACCCCTGGTGCATGCTTAATTCGCTCCAAATCACTGCTAGTCGCTTCTTCAGCACTCACTGTACCAAAGAGAGCCTGTAGCATTGTACCACCCGACGTAGCACCTATTGCTCCCGCTGCTCCGGTCCTCTTCAATAACTTTCTTCTATTAATTTTATTGTCTGGGTTGTCGTCAGACATGACAATTTCTAGAACACTAAGATACAAAAACATTCTCATCTGACCAGTCTAGCACCATCTAATTAATCCAATTCGGGAGACAAACTGGTAATCGAGTACCTGAACAAGAAAACCGAGAACTTATTCAGTGGGTGCTTTTTGATGGCAAATGAAGTAACGTGGATGCGTAAGTGAGCGGTGACGTGACGGCTCTCAAAGTGTCTATTCACACACTAAAACTCGGAGACTTCAGAGGACCTCGTCATAATTTTGCCATCTTGTACCACGTGACAGCAAAGCAGATGATACTCGTTGCTTGTTCGGCGTAGACGGCGCGGATGGTTAGATTGGTGTCGAAAACATATGTTAGTAATCACGTCCACCTGAGACAAACCCGGGGATTACCGCCGCCTGAACCGACGTTACCGCGTCCAAACACTCACCTTCCGATACCTACCGATGCAGCAAATGCACGTATCGCACTAACGACCGGTGCACCCGCCGTTCGAACACCTGTTCGACTTCCCATCCAGCATCCTTTGCCTCATCGACCCACGACCTATCGGCGACCATCACACACCGACTCGAAACTCGCCCAACCTCAGCCAACGCGCCACCAACCAAATCCGTGAGCGAGTGCTGGGCAATTTTGGATTGCCGTCCGTACGGCGCGTCGAACACCACGCCATCGACCGAATCGTCACAGAGCGGAAGCGCAGTCGCATCGCCGCGAACCACGTGGCCGTCGCCGACGTAGTGGTTCAGATTGATGCGAGCACCGATAGCCATCTTCTCCTGCGCATCGACGCCGACCACGTCGGCACCGACCAACCCCGCCTCAAGCAGCACGCCGCCGGTGCCACACATCGGGTCGAGGATGCGCGCGCCGGGTTCTGCACCGGCCATGTTGACAAAGGCCCGGGCATCGACGGGGGCCATACTCCCCGGTTGGAAGAAGGGACGGTCCGTCGGCTTGCGGTCGGCGAAGTCGCGGACGCCTTCGACGGCGGTCCAGCCGACGAGACACGCGCCCTCGGAGAAGTAGACGCGGAGTTCGTGGTCGGGGTCGTCGAGGTCGACGCCGAATCCGCGGTCGACGAGCGCGGAACCGATTCGGCGCTCGGCGTCGGTCGTACTCACGTCCGTCAGGCTTCGAATGTCGCGGGCGCGGACCGCGATGGTTCCCTCGCGGTCGATACTCGCGGCTTCGACGACGGCGCGGGCGGCGTCGATATCGGGGTCGCAGCGCCCGACGAGTTCCACGACGCGGCGGGTGTACGCGAGTTGCTTCGCGTGTTCTGAGTCCACGCCGCGGGCGGTGGCGAGGCCGGGCGCGACGACCGTCACGTCCGTCGCCGCCGACTCGGCCTCGCGGGCGGCGAACGCGTCTTCCTCGCCGGCGAGTTCCAATCCGTACACGCTCGGACCTGACGCGCCGCGAAAATGAGGGTATCGGTCGTCGGCGACTACCTTCACGAAAACCTAACCGTTCGCCAACGGCGACTTTTATATCGGCTGGTCCGAATCCACCCGCATGGCCTCTCTCGACGCCATCCTTTGGGGTGCGGCGACGCTCGCATACGGTCTCGGCGACTATCTGACGACCGTCCTCGGGGTCAGGATGGCGGGCGTACAGGAGGGAAATCCAATCGTTCGACTCATCTCCGGCGGCGACCCGGGTCCCGGCTCTTTTGCCGTCCTGAAACTCGTCTCTGTGGCGCTTTTCTTCGCCGCCTACTGGATACTTCGACCTGGATTCACTCGGCTCGTTGTTCCCGCAGCGCTGACACTCCTCGGAACAGTCGTCACTGTGCGCAACGTCCGGATTATCCGCCGCCGTTCGTGAGTTGTCAACCAACTGCACCAATCTTTTTAACCCTTAAATACGTGACTTAAACCGTTGCATGACCGACCCCAAGGACACAATCAACATCGAAAACGTCGTCGCCTCCACGGGAATCGGCCAGGAGCTCGACCTCCAGAGTGTGGCGATGGACCTCGAGGGTGCTGATTACGACCCAGAACAGTTTCCCGGGCTCGTCTATCGCACCCAGAACCCGAAGTCCGCGGCGCTCATCTTCCGGTCCGGCAAAATCGTATGCACCGGCGCGAAGTCAACCGATGATGTCCACGAGAGTCTCGAAATCGTCTTCGACAAGCTCCGTGACCTCCAGATTCCGGTCGACGATGACCCCGAAATCACCGTTCAGAACATCGTCACGAGCGCGGACCTCGGCGAGAACCTGAATCTCAACGCCATCGCAATCGGGCTTGGTCTGGAAAACATCGAATACGAGCCTGAACAGTTCCCGGGTCTCGTCTATCGGCTTGACGAACCGAGCGTGGTGGCACTTCTCTTCGGGTCGGGTAAACTCGTCATCACGGGCGGCAAGAAACCACAAGACGCTGCGGCGGCGGTCGATGTTATCACGTCGAGTCTCTCTGACCTCGGTCTCCTGAGCGGGTCGTTCTAACCGGAGCTGGGTTGTTTTAATCGGGAGCAAGTTGTTATAACCGGAATTGGGTGTTTTAACCGGAATTGGGTGTTCTAACCGGAACTGGGTTGTTTTAACCGGAGCCGGGTGGGTCCCTCGGAATTGGGTCGTTTTCCCTCGGTCTTGACGGGACTGAATCGACCGAATCTAAGTTAGTCGCGTCCATCTCGCCGGTATGGACGCGCTCATCTTGCAGACGGCCGCCTCCGGTGCGCCGGTAACGGCCGTCGCCGGAACGTTCGCGCTGTTCGCGCTGTTTCTCTCCCTTACCGCCCACATCGCCGCGCGGAACGTCCTCGGCGATGTCGAGGTGAAAAAGGCGTTCGCCGTCGGCCCGGTCCCGGCGGCCATCGCCGTCGTGTTCACCACGTTCCAGTGGAACTCGTTCCTCGCGCTCGGTCTCGCACTCGGTTTCGACTTCGGCTTTATCAAATTCCTCTATGGTCGGTCAAACCGTCTCTCTGCGTACATCGTGGGGATTCATTTCGTCGTCTCCGTCCTCCTCGGAACCGTCCTCTTCGGTCTCGTCGTCATCTTGCTGAGCGCACCGGCGTGAGGGACTGGTGGCGGTGAGTTCAGTGCGTGAGGCGACTGGGAGGAACCGCCGCGTACTTTCTTCACCGATGCCGGCGAACCATCGTCTGTGTCTCCCCGCCGACTCGTTTGGAACGACACGGAACGCCGCCCTCGCGCACCGGTTAGACTTCTCTTTACCCCTGTCGTCGTCGTGCTGGTCGCGCTCGTCGTCGGCCTCGGCATTGCACAGACGGTTAGTAGTCTGCTCGCCACAAGCACGTTCACGTCGGTTACCGTCAATGTCGTTTCCGCCGGGTCGACCGGACTCGGCGGCCTCGTCGTCGCACGCTACATCGACAGACGAACCGTCACCGACCTCGGGTTCGGTCTCGACCGCGACTGGGTAATCGACCTCGGATTCGGACTCGTTCTCGGCGCGGCTTTGATGGCCGCTATCTTCCTCGTCGGTCTCGCAACCGACTGGATAGCAGTCGTCGACGTCGGATTCGGTGTCGACCGACTCACCGGCGTTGCTTCGCTTTTGGCACTCTTCATCGTCGTCGGTATCTCGGAGGAACTCCTCCTTCGGGGCGTCGTACTCACGGACATCGCCGAGGGACTCCGATGGCGGTTCAGCGTTCGGACGGCGGCGACAGTCGGACTTGTCGTCTCGGCGGCCGTCTTCGGCCTTATCCATCTTATGAACCCGAATTCGAGCCTTGCAAGTACGCTCAGTATCACACTCGCGGGTATCATGCTCGGTCTCGGCTACGTACTCAGCGGTGACCTCGCCATTCCGACCGGCATCCACATCTCGTGGAATTTCGCCCAAGGCGGTCTCTTCGGCTTCTCGGTCAGCGGTCTCGATTTCGGCACCTCCCTCGTGGAGACGACAGAACAAGGCCCGGATGTCGTTACCGGTGGAGCGTTCGGCCCTGAAGCGGGACTCCTCGGTGTTGGCGCGATTATCGTCGGAATGGCCTGTATTGCGTGGTACGTCCGCGCCCGGTACGGCGAACTTCGATTCGACCCCGGCGTGACGGTGCCGGAATTGCGGTGGGAGGAGTAGGTCGTCGCCTTTCGCGTCTCGATTGATGACGTCGGTCCGGCCGAGGGCGACTACTTGACTAACCGCTCGATTTCGGTGACGAGGATACCGCTCGCACCCACGTTCTTGAGGTCGCTTACGACTTCGAAGACGTCGCGTTCGTTCACGACGGCGTGGACGGCGACGGTGTCACCTCCGGCGACATCCATCACAGTTGGGCCGCCGAGTCCCGGAATGACCTCTTTTACCTCGTCGAGTTTCTCGCGCGGCGCGTTCATCATCAGGTAGCGCTTGTCCTCGGCGGAGCGGACGGATTCGAGCGCCATGACGAGTTGTGCGACCTTCGGGTCGTCGACGACTTCGGGGCGAGCAAACAGCCGAACCGACGACGAAAGGACTTCGTCGACCACGGCGAGGCGATTGACCCGGAGTGTCGTCCCCGTCGAGGTGATGTCGATGATGGCGTCGGCCATCTCGACGTGCGGCGTCAGTTCAGTCGCGCCGGTCACTTCGACGACTTCGGCGTCGATTCCCTGTCTCTCGAAGTAGCTTTGGGCGATATGCGGGAACTCGGTGGCGACGATTTTCCCCGAGACATCTTCGACCGATTCGATGTCGCCGTCTTCGGGTGCGGCGAGAACGAGTCGGCACTTGCCGTACTCTAAATCGAGCAGTTCGGCGAGTCTGTGGCCCGATTCGCGCACCTGGTCGAGTCCCGTGATGCCGACTTCGGCGGCCCCGTCACGGACGTATTCGGGAATGTCGGCGGCGCGGGCGAAGAGCACGGTCACGTCGGGGTCGACAGTCCCGGCGTAGAGTTTTCGCTCGGCACCGTTGTCAAGGTGGAGTCCCGCACGTTCCAAGAGGTCTATCGTCGGCTCGTGCAGGCGGCCCTTGTTGGGAACGGCGATTCGCATACCGTTCCGTCTCGTCCCGAAGCTAATTGACTTTCGCAAGTCGCAATCATTTTTGACACGTCTGCGCTCCCGTGCTGTATGGTTCCCGTCACGTTCGTCGGCACGTTTCTCGCCGTGTCCCTCCTCGGTGCTGGCTGGTCGTGGGTGAGCGCCCGCCGACTCGAAAAACGAGATGCGTCGGCCACCCCGCTTCGCCAACGTATCCACTCGAACTGGCTCCTAGCCGCAGCCCTCTTTGCGGTCGTCACATGGCTGTTCGACGCGGATCAAGAACTGCTCACCCTCGTCGGCCTCCCGAGCGAGTGGCCATGGTCGATTCTCGGCTGGGCCGGTGTCGGCCTCGGTGCCGCGCTCGTCGGAACGGTCTCGTATCTGGGCGCGTTCCCGGTCGCAAAGCGCGTCCGCGACTCGGACATGGGTGCGCTTACGGCCGCGGGGAAGATGTTCCGGTACCAGGCCGTTCTCGTGGCCATGATTCTTAGCATGGTGATTGTGTACCGGGTCGATATTCGGTACGGTCTCTCCAGCGGTGCGCTGACTGCCGTCCTCTTCGCTACCGCGGCGTACCTCCTTTCCACACCACTCGTCGGTCTCTCGCAGACGACGACCGAACCGGACGCGGACACCCAACGCAGACTCGACCGACTTCAGTCACGCGTCGGACTCTCGGTCACTCGAACCCGACTGCTCGACGGAAACGGCTACCGCTCGGACCACCTCGTTCGCGGACCAGTCGGCCGGAAGACGCTTTTCGTGACCGACTCGCTTCTCGAACGCTACGACGACGACATCGTCGCTGCGATTCTCGCCGTCGAAGCGGAGCGAACGGGTCAGTTCACATACGAAGCTCAGTTGCTCGCACCCACCGCGTTTGGTGGACTTGTCCTCTCTGGACTCGCACCCGGAAACAACTTCCTTATGTTCGCGGCTATCGGCGTCTTGGTGCTGTTGGTCGGTGCTGCGCTGAACAAACGACTCAAGCTCCGAGCCGACGACGCGGCGGCAGAACAGGTTGGACACGAAACGCTGGCGGATGCGCTAGAAGCGACTGTGGAAGAAGTCGACCGCAGCCGTGTGGGGTCGGCTAAATCGTTCGAACCGTCCTACGAGTCGCGAATCGAGCGGCTCAAACAGGTGACAGGCGAGTCGTAGTCATCGGTCACGATGACACCCACCGGTCATGGTGGTACCATCTGGACTCTCCCAGGGCCGAGGCGGCAGCGGTCAGCCTTCGACGAGTGCGTCGATGAGGCGGTCGAATCGGTCGACGAACCGCTCGGGAAGCGATGGCGACACTTCGTCTAAGAGCTTCGTCGTCCGCTCCGGGTGAGTTAGCACGAGCGTCACGCGGTTGTGGAGGTCACGCTCTTTCTCGACGAGGTCACGCTCGGTGAGATGGTCGAGATGCCACTCCAGCGTGCTCCGGGCGACGCCGATGGCGTCGGCGACATCGTCTGGGCGGGCGTCTCCGTGTTCGAGGAGGTGTCCGAGGATGTCGCGGGCGGTCTCTCGTCGGACGAGTGCGAGAGCACCGCGCTCCCAGTCGTCGAACTCCGGCGGGAAGTAGTGCGTCCGTCCGTAAAATTCGGTTCGGCGGACCGTCTCGTCAGAGAGCAGTCTGCGGACGTGGTGTTGTACCTGCCCGGGAGCGAGGTCGAGCGCGCGGACGAGCTCGTTGAAGTGGACTCCCGGATTGTGCTTGATGTGGTCGGCGACGCGGGTTCGTGTCTCGCTCATGGTTCATTTACCCCCGTTTCGCGCTCGATACGTCGGGCGTAGTAGATGGCCGCGAGGACGAGTCCGGCCATTACGAGGTCCAAGAGATGCTCGATGACGTGGTGGTTGAAGTCCGAGAGGATGCCACCGATGGTGAGCGCCGAGACGGCCGCGCGTGACGCGAACGCGAGGAGCGCCAGTGCGATGAGCAGGTGCGACCGCGTTCGTCGGCGGAAGAACACCGCGACACCCAGCCCGGCTAACACCACCGACGAAATCCCTGCGAGGGCGACGACAGCGGTTATCCACGGGCTTTCTGCTTGGACGTGCCCCGGAACGAGCGCGAAGTTCAACGGGGACTCCATATCCCCTCATAATTTGGGTCTATACGTAAGGGTCTTTGCTCATTCTCGATTTTCGGGAATCGGACTATCATCGGTGACTCCTGTGTTGCCGCGACGCTTCGAGGTGACCGGCGACGCCGAGACGGTGGATTGACGACACCCCCGGACCGAACGAGCGACATGGATACGCTCCGAATCGCAGGCGGACAAGTGCTTCGCCCTGATGCGACAATCGAGGACGCAGACATTCTCATCGACCGCGACGCAGGAACGATTCTCGATATCGGCGCGGACCTCGACGCCGACGCGGACGAGACGCTCGACGCCGAGGGCTGTCTCGTCATGCCCGGATTGGTGAACGCGCACTGCCACGTAGCGATGACGCTCCTCCGTGGCTACGCCGACGACAAGCCGCTCGACACGTGGCTCCGTGAGGATATCTGGCCGGCGGAGGCCGCGCTCACGCCCGAAGACGTGCGCGTCGGGGCCGAACTCGGTCTCGTCGAGATGATTAAATCCGGCACCACGACGTTCGCGGACATGTACTTCGAAGTCCCCGAAATCGTCGATGCCGTCGAGAAGTCGGGTCTCCGCGCCCGACTCGGCCATGGGTCTGTCACCATCGGCAAGGACGAGGACGACGCGTGGGACGACATCGAAGAGAGCATCGAGGTCGCCCGCGAGTTCGACGGGACCGCCGACGGCCGCATCCGAACGGCCGTGATGCCGCACTCCCTGACGACGGTCGGCGAGGAGTACCTTCGCGAGGCCGCCGCCGAGGCGCACGCCGCCGACATCCCGGCCCCCTACCACGCCAACGAGACGACCGACGACGCCGGTCCCCTCGCGGACGACCGCGACGAGCGACCGCCCGCGGACGCACAGGGCCTCGGTATGCTGACCGAGCGTGACTTCCTCGCCCACGGCGTCCACGTCGACGACGAGGAGATTTCGCTGCTCGCCGAGGCGGGCACCGGCGTCGTCCACTGCCCGGCGTCGAATATGAAACTCGCCTCCGGCATGGCTCCCGTACAGGCGATGCTCGACGCGGGCGTCACGGTCGGTCTCGGCACCGACGGGGCCGCCTCGAACAACGACCTCGACATGTTCGACGAGATGCGCGACGCTGCGATGCTCGGCAAACTCGCCGCCGACGATGCGAGCGCCGTCGCCGCCGAAGACGTGGTCAACATGGCAACCGCCGGTTCTGCCGCCGCTATCGACCTCCCGGGTGGCGCACTCGAAGTCGGCGGCGTCGCCGACATCGCCGTCATCGACCTCGACGCGCCGCACCTCACGCCCGCGAACGACCTCGTGAGCCACCTCGCGTACGCCACCCGCGGCTCCGACGTTCGCCACACCGTCTGTGACGGGCAGGTGCTGATGCGGGACCGCGAAGTCCTGACGCTCGACGAGTCTGCTGCGATGGACCGCGCCCGCGAAGCTATCGCGTCGCTCCGCGAACGCGTCTAAGCCCCGAAACGACGGGCGTCTCTCACCCGGCCAACTCGATTCGAAGCCCGTCGTCGGTGACGAGCACCTCCATGCGTTCGAACGTCCGGCAGTACTGCGAGACGTGTCGGCCGTCGCTGTGGTCCACCATAATCGACTTTTCGAGGAGTGACGCCTCGTGGAGCCGTTTTACCTCCCTGTATGCGGTCGAAAGCGGGACGTCGGCGCGGGAACTCAGCTCTTTGACTGTCAACGGCTCGTCGGCCACACGCAACAGGTCCGGGACCGCTGGTGCGCTCATCAGGGCGAACAATTCCTGTTCGGCAACCGTTTCACCATTATTTATGATGAGCATCGCGCCTCACTACAGAAATTCCCGCGTTGACACTTGTAGATTCGGGCAAACTCGACTTCCCTTCGGTAAGGTTTTCGGACCCCTCTTCGAATCCACGAGTATGAGCGAACACTACGCTCCCGTCTCCGAGCACCTCGACGATGTTGAGGCTGCACGCGAGGAGGGACGACGCAAGATGGACTGGGCGCTCCAGCACATGCCCATCCTGCAGGAACTCCGTGAACAGTTCGAGGCCGACCAGCCGTTCGCTGGCGAGGTCATCGGGATGGCCATGCACGTCGAAGCAAAGACGGCGAACCTCGTCGAACTGCTCGCTCTCGGTGGCGCGGAAGTCGCCGTCACCGGCTGCAACCCGCTTTCGACGCACAACGACGTCTCCGCCGCACTCGACGCGAACGACGATATCACGTCCTACGCCGTCCGCGGCGTCGATGAAGACGGCTACTACGCGGCTATCGACGCGGTCGTCGCGCACGAACCGACCATCACCGTCGACGACGGGATGGACATGGTCTTTACCATCCACGAGGAGTACCCCGAACTCATCGAGCCCATCGTCGGCGGGGCCGAGGAGACGACGACCGGCGTCCACCGCCTCCGCGCGATGGACGAAGATGGCGAACTCAAGTACCCCGTCTTCGCCGTGAACGACACGCCGATGAAGCGCCTCTTCGACAACATCCACGGCACGGGCGAATCCTCGCTCGCGACCATCGCTATGACGACGAACCTCTCGTACGCCGGGAAGAACGTCGTCGTCGGTGGTTACGGCCACTGTGGCAAGGGCGTCGCGAAGAAGGCCGCCGGTCAGAACGCGAACGTCATCGTCACCGAGGTCGACCCCCGTCGCGCCCTCGAAGCCCACATGGAGGGCTATGAGGTCATGCCGATGGAGGAGGCCGCGAAGGTCGGCGACGTGTTCATCACGACGACCGGCAACCGCGATGTCATCACCCGCGAGGACTTCGAGAACATGAAAGACGGCGTCCTCCTCGCTAACGCCGGCCACTTCGACATCGAAATCGACCTCGATGAACTCTCTGACCTCGCTGTCGACCAGTACGAGGCCCGAGACGGCGTCGACGCCTACGAGATGGAAGACGGCCGCCGCCTGAACGTGCTCGCCGAGGGTCGCCTCGTCAACCTCGCATCGCCCATCGCACTCGGCCACCCGGTCGAGGTCATGGACCAGTCGTTCGGCGTGCAGGCTGTCGTCGTCCGCGAACTCGTCGAAAACGGCGACGAGTACGACGCCGGTGTCCACGACGTGCCCGACGAACTGGACCGCGAAGTCGCCGAAATCAAGCTCGAAGCGGAAGGCATCGAGTTCGACTCGATGACCGAAGAACAGCGCGAATACATGGGCAGCTGGGCCCACGGAACGTAAGCCGACCCGCATCTCTACGCTGACACTTTCTATCTTATTTCACACTTCGGGTAGTGTTCGGTCTGCCCACCTGCTGGAAGAGGCGTCGTTGGCAGACCTCGATATCACCGCTGCAACGACCCCTACTGACAGGACTCACTGTCACCGCTGTCGTTGGTGGACTCCGATACCGAGAGCGAACGCAATTCCGAGGACGCTTCCCCAGGAGACATGCGAAAGAAGGCTCGGCAACGAGAGCATCGGTACGGCGCTTGGGATACCGACTGCGTTGAGCCACAGGGGCATGACGAACCCGGCGGCGAACAGCCAGAGGAAGACGCCATAGGCCACGCCAAGTGCGACCATCACGCCCGGTCGCCGGAGAGCGTTTGCGGGATTGCTATGAGTGACGGCGACGGCGAAGAGAATGCCGAAGACGAGGCTGTGGAAGATGTGAAGCGACCACCCGACACCCACATTCGCAACGCCGTAGAGCGCTCCGACGATGGAGAACGACCCGAAAACCGTCTGCGAGATTGCGCCCATG
>NZ_JBZRPK010000253.1:0-2451 GCF_058382125.1 Haloferax sp. s1 | reverse complement strand
TCCGTGCGTTGTCGCGGATGTGATCTTCCGCGGGAACCCAGTTGTTGGCGTCGCCTTGTTTGTAGTACTCACGGGCCCAGTCGTAGTCGATGGGCTGTTTCTTGTTCGGGTCGTGTTGGGTGTCGTTATTGACTATCGGCCTCGATGGTTTGGGGGTGTCTGCGACGGGTTTCGTATCGTCTGTGACTGGTCTGCTGGCGATTCAGTCGTCGCGTTGGTCGTCGTCACATCGTTACTGACAGGCGTCACAGGTTGGGTCCTCGACGCTTGGGAGGTCACAGGAACGTCCGCCGTCTGCGACTTCTTCGGGTGATTTGTCGGGTACGTCCTCGTCGTCGGTGGCGGAGGAGTTGCGGAACTGCGTGTCGTCGT
Organism: Haloferax sp. s1; assembly: GCF_058382125.1. Classification (NCBI taxonomy): domain Archaea; kingdom Methanobacteriati; phylum Methanobacteriota; class Halobacteria; order Halobacteriales; family Haloferacaceae; genus Haloferax; species Haloferax sp. s1. The sequence goes on along the minus strand of NZ_JBZRPK010000253.1, from coordinate 2,079 downwards.
ACTCGCTCGTGTCGAGCGTGGACTTCTCGATTTGTGAGGCTCCGAGCGTGCGGAGGTAGTAGGTCGTCTTCAGACCGAGTTTCCATGCAGTTCGGTAGACCTCGTTCAGGAGTTCGCCGTCGGTGCTCGGGAAGAAGACGTTGTGCGACTGGCTCTGGTCTATCCAGACGGCGCGCTGTGCGGTGAGGTGCAGGAGGTGTCGGGGGTCGATTTCGAACGCGCCGCGGTGGAGTTCACGTATCTCTTCGGGAATCGCCTCGATATCGGCGACAGAGCCGTCGTGGTACGTCAAGAGGTCGCGCATCTGTGCGTCCCACAGTCCCTCGGCTTCGAGGTCCGAGACGAGGTGTTCGTTGACGACCGTGAAGTCGCCAGACATGTTCGATTTGACGTAGAGATTGGAGTAGCGCGGTTCGATAGAGGGAGTCGTGCCCGCGATGGTCGAAATCGTCGCGGTCGGCGCGACGGCCATCGTGTTGGAGTTGCGCATTCCGTGTTCGGCCACGTGTTCGCGGACGCGCTCCCAATCGAGCGTCTCGGTCCGGTCGAGAGGAATCTCGCGGCCGCGCTCGGATTCGAGAAGGTCGACGGTGTCCTGCGGGAGGAGACCGCGATCCCACTTCGACCCCGCGTAGGTCTCGTAGGTGCCGCGTTCGGCGGCGAGCTTCGAGGAGCCGAGAATCGCGTGGTACGCGAGCAGTTCGGCCGCGTCGGACGCGACATCGACGGCGTCGGCCGACGCCATGGGCACGCCCAGCTCGACGAGCGCGTCGTGGAAACCCATCATGCCGAGACCGACGGGGCGGTGGCGCATGTTCGAGCGCTCGGCGCGGTCGGTCGGGTAGAAGTTGAGGTCGACCACGTTGTCGAGCATGCGCATCGCCGTCTCCGCGGTCTCGGCGAGTTTCTCGCGGTCGAAGCCGTCACCGTCGGCGGCGACGTGCTGCGAGAGGTTGATAGAGCCGAGGTTGCAGACGGCCGTCTCCTCAGAGGAGGTGTTGAGCGTGATTTCGGTACAGAGATTCGACGAGTGGACCGTGCCGACGTGGTCCTGCGGTGAGCGGACGTTACAGGGGTCTTTGAACGTAATCCACGGGTGGCCCGTCTCGAACAGGCGCGTGAGCATCGTCCGCCAGAGGTCGGCGGCTTCGACGCGCTCGAACTGGTCGATTTCTCCCTCCTCGGCCAGTTGTTCGTACTCCTCGTATCGCGCTTCGAACTCGGAGCCGTAGGTCTCGTGGAGGTCCCGAACCTCGTCGGGCGAAAAGAGCGTCCACGATTCGTCGGCTTCGACGCGCTTCATGAACAGGTCCGGCACCCACGCCGCCGTGTTCATGTCGTGCGTCCGGCGGCGCTCGTCGCCGGTGTTGCGCTTGAGGTCGAGGAAGTCCGGGAAGTCTATGTGCCAGCAGGCGAGGTAGGCGGCCGCCGCCCCGCGACGCTTGCCCGAGCGGTTGATAGCCGACGTCACGTCGTTGGAAATCTTGAGGAACGGCACGGTTCCGGTCGATTCGACGCCGGTCGAAGAGATGAGCGAGCCAGCGGCGCGGATGTTCGTCCAGTCGTTGCCGAGACCGCCGGACCACTTCGAGAGCTTCGCGTGGGCCTTGTAGGAGTCGAAGATATCGTCGAGGTCGTCTTCGACGGTCGTGAGGTAACACGACGAGAGTTGCGGGTGCGTCGTTCCCGCGTGGAAGAGCGTCGGCGTCGAAAAGAGGAACCGAAGCGTCGAAAGCAGGTGGTAGAACTCCTTGGCGCGTTCCTGTCGGTCGGCCACGTCTTCGCGGAGGGCGATACCCATCGCAACCCGCATCAAGAAGGCCTGCGGGAGTTCGAGTCGTTCTTCGTCGGCGGTCCGGAGGAAGTAGCGCTGATAGAGCGTATCGACCGCGGTGTAGTCGAACAGGTCGTCGCGGTCGAGCGCGAGTTCCGCGGCGAGGTCGTCGAGGTCGTAGATGAGCATCCGCTCGTCGAGCAGGTCGGTCTCGACGCCGAAGCGGATGTTCTCGACGAACGTCTCGCGATAGACTTCGTCGCGGTTCTCGTCGTCCGGGCGCGAGCCGACGACTTCCTCGAAGT
>NZ_JBZRPK010000254.1:0-2454 GCF_058382125.1 Haloferax sp. s1 | reverse complement strand
GTTCTCCACACATTCAAGTGTATGGGAACAGCCCCAATTTGTCAGAATATCTAGTACGGCTACAGGGACAGAATAGACGGGGGCAGCCGCTCACGGTGACAGAATCCGCGAGTATGAGAAGGAAGAGTGCATACGGCCGGGCACCCGCCTACACTCCACGGACACTGGGGAACACTCCCCTGTATACGCAACCCAAGCGCAGGTATCTACCTGCAGTACCTGCGTTTATCCCCCATCGTTAAAACATTTTTCAATTGTCATGTGTCTCGTATGGATGCATATCACGGCGTTTAGCGTCGGATACACGCCTTAGGAGAGGGCACGCCGTTCGCGTTCGAGAATCCGGGCCCAGAGGTCAAACAACGCGCTGTCGAGGTCGTACACGTCTGCAATGCGGCGGACCCACTCGTCGTCAGAAAACAGGAGCCGCTGGAAGGTTCGAACGTCTGGGTCGAGGTCCGACCGGCGACCGGTGTAGTACGCGACCGTCTGCTCGCGGGTTCGCTCGACAAATAGTGGCGGCACGAAGATTCCCGATTCGCGTGCGACGTAGACGAACCATTCGAGGTGGAGTACGGCGGCGGCGAGAGTGAATTGGTCGGCAAAGCCGTCGACGTACGCGGTCGCTGGACGACCGTCGATGTACACGTCTTCGGGACGGGAGAACCGCGGTACCGACAAGTGCGGGAGGTCAGTCGCGTACTGCTTTGCGACTCGACGGAGTTGAAAATCGGTGTAGGAACACGGTGCGGCAAGTCCGAGTTCGTACCACAGTGGCATCCACTGGCAAAACGGGTCACAAAACGTGGCGTCGGCCAGAAGGTCGGCAGCAACAGAGCGGGCGAGGTCCGGCGGCAGGTCCGTCCGTCCAGCACGCATCGCATCGGTCGCGCGGACGACCCGCGATTCGAAGTCCCCGACGCGAAGGCCCAGCCCCGCAGCGACGTCGTGGACGTACTCAGCGCCGATACGATACCAATCGGCGAAGTCGGCGGGACGGTGAAGTCGAAGCAAACGCAGGACAGTCACGGCCGAATTATGGGTCATGGTGCTTAGTATCTGTCCCCAAATCGGTGCAGAATAGTGGGACGACCGCTCGGTCTTCGCTCACTGCTGGACGTTCAACGTGTTGCCTCGACTCACTGGTGGGTAAACGAGAGTGCGAGGGGCGTGGTGTTGGTCAGGTTGTCGCTCACCGGACATCGCTCTTCGACCGTCGAAAGCCACGTCTGGATGGTCTCGTCGGCGGCGTCGACTTCGGCAGCAATATCGACGCGAATCTCCTCGTAGCCAGCGCGCGGTTCGTCGCTCTTACCCATGAACTTCGCGGGGTCGAGGTCGCCCTCGATGGAGATTTCGAGGTGCTGCACGTCGAGTTCCATCTCGCGGGCAACCTGATACGCCGTGACGTTCAGGCAGCCGGAGAGCGCGCCGAGGAGGTACTCGACCGGGTTCGGCCCGTGGTCGGTCCCACCGAGGTTTTCGGGTTCGTCGACGACGAACTCGAAATCGCGGGTGGACACGCGGGTCTTTGTCGGAGATTCTGCTGCTGCGGTGACGCCAAAGGTGATGACTTGAGCTTCTCTTTCGGTGGACATACTCGGATAGACGAACAATAGCGGAATAATCCCAGATGGCGGTTCCCAGCGGCTGGGAAGCGTGTTACGTGCTGTCGGTGTCGTCGTCAACTAATACGTCGTCGAGTCCCCACTCCGAGGCACGAGCGCGTGCTTCCTCCCGCGCTTCGGAGCGAATCGCCTCGATTGCATCGGCGTCCGAGAGGAACGCTTCGACCGAACTCTGGTCGCGGCCCTCCTCGCGTCGAGACGCGGGCGCTGCCTCGGTTGTCCGTTCGGCCAGTCGCTCGTCACCCGCGAGGATGCGCGCGGGAGCGCCCGGCGGGACGCGAAACTCGTCTACATCGTGTGCATCCGCGAGGTCGTCGGGGTCGACAGCGTGGATTGCAACCCGGTTCGGACCGGTGACGGCGAACCCCTCCAACCCGTCTCGGCCACCCCGTTCGTTTTCGGTGTCGTACGCGAGGACGGGAATCCCGTCTTCGAACGTAACGACGCCTCGCGTGGTCTCTCCGAGGAGCAGCGCGTCCTGTGGCTCGAAAACGACGTATCCGGTCAGTCCTTCTTCGAGGACCGACCGAAGCACGTCCGCCGCGTCGTCGACTACCCGTGACCGGAGAAGGGCACCCTGGGGGATTCTCATATACGCTCGGGAACGCCGGCGTTTTTGAATCGCTCAGCCACGTCGCTTCCATCGCCGTCGCGGACATCTAATCGGGCGGCAGCCTCGCGGAAGGCGTCGGCCGCCGGGTCGGCGGGTGCGTGTGCCAAAAGGGGTTTTCCCTCCCGCCGGGCGGCGCGAACTGCGTCACTCTCGGGAATCGACGCGAGCGTCTGGCCGCCGAAATACCGGCCCGCTTGTTCGGCGATTCGGTCG
>NZ_JBZRPK010000674.1:0-14083 GCF_058382125.1 Haloferax sp. s1 | reverse complement strand
CGTCGAGGCGGCGGTCGACGCCGGTGCCGACGCACTCGTCTCCGCGGCGGCAATCTCGGATTTTACCGTCGACGCCGCCGACCAGAAGATTCGCTCCGGCGAGGCCCGGACGCTCGACCTCGAACCGACTCCGAAGCTTATCGATACGGTCCGCAAGTCGAACCCGGACCTCCCCATCGTCGGGTTCAAAGCGGAGACGACGGGCGACGACGAAGCGATGGCCGATGAGGCGAGACGTATCATGGACCGCGTCGGTCTCGCGTTCGTCGTCGCCAACGACGCCTCGGTCATGGGTGCCGACGAGACGCGCGCACTGGTCGTCCGCGACGACGAGGCGAGCGAGTTCGTCGGGTCGAAAGACGGACTCGGCGCTCGCGTGGCCGACGAACTCGAAACAGAACTGCAGTGAATGAGGGGACGGCGGTTAGTCGTCGCCGTCGTTTGCGGTCATAATGTCCTCTCCCTCATCCGGCCATGTGACGCCATCGACGAACGGGACACCCATCTGCTGGGCGGCCTGCGAAATCATGTGGGCACCAGTCGGTGCGGTGAGGAACAAAAACAGCACCGTCACGAGTGCCATCAGTCCGTCACCGTGCGGTAGATAGTACACCGACCCGGCGAGGGCGATAGACGCCGCACCGAGGGTGGTCGCCTTCGACGTGGCGTGCATCCGGTTGTAGATGGTGGGGAATCGGAGCAGGCCGATGGTCCCGACGAGGAGGAAGAAACTCCCGACGAGCGTCAACAGGATGACGAGGGCCGCGCGGACGGGTCCGACCGTCACGGCGGCCGCGCTCTCGGCACTCATTCGATGATGTCCCCCTCCGTGACGTACCGAGCCACGGTAATCGTGCTGATGAAGCCGATGATGGCGAGAACGAGGCTCACGCCGACGAAATAGCCCTGATTCGACCAGATAGCGTACAGGGCGGCGATGGCGACGACGTTCGTCCCGATGGTGTCGAGTGCGACGACGCGGTCCGGGACCGTCGGCCCGCGAATGACGCGATAGCTCACGAGGAGCGTCAGGCCGGCCGCGAGGACGAGACCGGCGAAGAGCACGTCGTTCATCCACGTGAGGTACGCCGGGTCAGCCATGCCGCTCACCTCCCGCGACGGCCGCGGTCTTACTGTCTTCCCCGTTGGCCTGCGCTTGCGGTGCGGGGTCGCCGGGCTTCAGTTCTTCGTCGAAGATGACGAGTGCGTAGTCCTCCCACCGGCGAATCGGTTCGAGAATGCCGTCGAGGTCGCTCCCGTCGATGCTGTGCACGTACAGCGTGTTCGTGTCGTCGTCGTAGTCCATTGTCAACGTCCCCGGAGTGAGGGTGATACTGTTCGCAATCGTCGTGATAGCGGCGGGAGACCGAACCCGGAGTGGCACCTCCACGACAGCCGGGTCGATAGGCATCGACGGAGCCAGCGTCCGCCGCGCCACGTCGATGTTGGCCGTGAGGAGTTCCCAGAGGAACGTCAGGAGGTACAGCGTCGCGTAGGGTGCGACGCGGACGCTCCCGACGATAGACGCCTTGTCGCTGTAGAAACGGCGGAAGAAGTACGCGATTCCCATTCCGACGCCGAGGCCGATGATGAACTCTTCGAGGAGTCGCTGCGGCGTGAGTTCGACGCCGCGAACGAACAGCCAGAGGATGGCCATGACGAGACCGGAAACGGGCCAGCGGCGACTCATGCGTGGCCACCTCCCGATTCGAGGCCGACACCCGGTCCGTGCATCACGGCGTCGATGTAGCCGTTCGTATCCAGTGCAGCGTGGGCCGCCGCATCGGCCGTGGCGAACAGGGCTTCGAACCCGATACCGAAGCCGATGGCGGCGATTGCGAGCGCAACCACGACGGTCACCTGCGTGGTGAGTTCGAGTCGTTTCAGACCGCCGCTGCCACCGTCGGTCATCGCTACGTCACCGCCCCTAACCGACCAGCGGTCGGGTAGTGCGGCGTTGACCGCGTCGCTCGGGCGACCCCAGAACACCGCGTTCCACGCGCGGGTGTAGTACGCGATGGTCAGAATCGCACCGGCGAGGGCGACCGCGAGGGCGAGTCCGGCACCGGCAGCGCCGGCGGCGAACGCCTTCGCGGCGGCTTGGAAGACGAGGAACTTGCCGAAGAAGCCCGAAAGCGGCGGGACGCCGATGAGCGTCAGCGCGCCGAGGAGGAACCCGGCGGCGAGCACCGGCGCGCGGTCGGCGAGACCGCCGAGGTCCGAGAGCCGGTCGCTTCCGACGACATCCTGAATGGTCCCACTCGCAAGGAAGAGCAGGCTCTTGGCCAGCCCGTGATTGAACGCGTAGACGAGCGCGGCGGTTACGCCGAGGTCCCGGACGGCCTCGGACGGCGCGGTCGCGGCCACCGCCAGCGGGAGGACGATGAAGCCCACCTGACTGATAGAGGAGTACGCGAGGATGCCGTCCACGTCGTCGCGGCCGACGGCACCGATGCCGCCGAGGATGATGCTGACCGCGGCCATGGCGAACATGACCGGGCCGAAGAATCCGAGGAAGGAGTCGCCGCTGATGCCGAGGAACGAGAGGTCGATGGACGCCGCGGCGAAGATAGTGAAGTAAAGTCGGATGATGGCGTAGACGCCGACCTTCTTTACGACGCCGGCGAGCATCGCGGTCACCGGCGACGGTGCGGCACGGTAAGCCGCGGGTACCCAGAACTGGAACGGTGCGAGACCGGCCTTCAGCGCGAAGACCGAAAACAGCACCGCGGAGAGTCCGAGCACCGGAAGGACGGCGACGTTGTGTGGCTCCGGGTTCGACAGTAGCTGAGCCATGTGAGCCATGTTGAGCGTCCCGGTCGTGCTGTACAGTCCACCGATAGCGATGAGCATCACTGCGCTGCCGATGAGGTTGAGCACGACGTAGTTGAGCGCCGCGCGGGTGTGCTCGCGTCCGGAGTAGAACAGCACGAGGATGTAGCTCGACATGAGCATCACCTCGAACCAGACGAACAGGTTGAAGATGTCGCCTGTGAGGAACGACCCCGTTACGCCGACCAGCATGAAGTGGTACAGCGGGTGGTAGCTGAGTCGCTGGCCGAACGCGTCGATAGACGCGACGGAGTACACAAGTGCCAGAAGCGACACGAAGCCGGCGAGCGCCAGCATGAACACCGAGAGCGCGTCGGCGACGAGCGTGATGCCGAACGGCGCGGCCCAGTTGGACACCTGATAGACCAGCGTGGTCGATTCGCCTCCGAACGGAAGTATCACCGCGTCGAACAGGACGGCGACGGCGGCGAGGTAGCCGACGCCCCCGAGCAGACTGACCGTCCGCTGGAGTAGGTCGCTCGGGCGCGTGAGCAGCGTCAAGATGGCTGTCACGAGGGCCACGAGGAGCGGTGCGATGACGAGCGTGCTCATCTGCTACCTCCGAGTTCGTACATGTCGATGGTTCCGTGTTCCTCGTACACCCGGTAGGTCAAGACGAGGGCCAGTGCCGTCGTCCCGAAGCCGATGACGATGGCGGTGAGCACCAGCGCCTGCACGATTGGGTCCGAAGGCGCGGGGCCGCCGCCACCGTGACCGGAGAGGATGGGTGCGAGTCCGTCGAACCCACCCATGGTGACGAGGTAGACGTTCGCCGATTGGCTGATGATGCTGATACCCCAGACGACGCGTACGACGTCGCGGCGAAGGACGAGGTACGTGCCGATCATAAAGAGGATGCCGAGGATGGCGGCGAGGAAAACTTGGGTCATTCGTTACCGACCTCCGCGACGATAGTGAGGAGTCCCCCGACGACGGCAAAGAAGACGCCGAGGTCGAAGGCGAACGCGCTCGCGACTTCGAGTTCGCCGTAAATCGGGACGTGCTCCAAAAAGAGCACACCCTGCGTGAGGAACGGCGCGTCGAACGCGAGCGGCGCGAGACTGGATGCGACCGCGATGGCGAGACCGAGCGATGCCATCCAGCGGTAGTTTTCGACGAGTCGGTGTTGCTCCGACCCGTCGGGTGCGATGTCGAGAATCTCGCGCTGGATGAAATCCAGCCCGAAGATGACGTACACGAGCGCGAAGGCGGCGGCGGCGAGGACGGCCCCGATGAAGCCGCCGCCCGGCAGGTTGTGCCCGCGGAACAGGAGCGCAATCGCCGTCACCAGAATGATGGGGACGACGATGCGCGCGACAGTCCGCGAGATGACCGTCGTGCGGCCGGATGACCCGCTCATTGCGTCTCACCCTGCCCTCGCATGCGAATCAGCGTCAGGATGGCAAGCGACGCCATCACGACGACCGAAATCTCTCCCATCGTATCGAATCCGCGGAAGTCGACGAGGATGACGTTGACGATGTTCGACCCGCCACCGAAGTCCGCGAAGAACGTCCCGTGTTCGGCGGGGACGCCCGCGTGGTGGATGAAGAATTCCTTCAAGCTCCCATCAGGGTCTGCATTCGTCGAGAACAGGACGGTGAGGAACACCGTCCCACCGACGGCAAACGAGAGGAGACCATCGCGGATGAAGACGAGTCGGTCGGGTGCGTCGCCGTAGAACGCCGGGAGGCGGTCCAAGACGAGCAGGAAGATGACCAACACGAGCGTCTCGACGACGAGTTGTGTCAACGCGAGGTCGGGTGCATCCGCGAGGATGTAGAAGATGGCGACCATGAAGCCGACGATAGAGAGCGTCAACACACCGGCGACGTGCGAGGGTGCGACATCGACGGCGAACGCGCCGACGAGCGCGACCAAGAGGACGAGTACGATGGGAATCGAGACGCTGAGTCCCTCGATATTCGGCATCGGAACCCCGGCGGCCGCGTAGCCGCCGAGTGCGAGCGCGACGAAGCCGAAGAGACCCCACGTCGCGTACGTGCGGAGGAGTCCCGTCTGAATCTTCGGCGTAACGGCGACGCTCGTGGTCGTCAGTCCTTCGACGAAGTTGTCGTACCACCAGTTCGCGCGGACCGGGCCGCGCAGGGCCGCATTGATAGCGTCGTGGATTCGGTCGTAGAACGGGAAGGCCGCCGCACCGACGACGATAGTGATGATACTCATGATGACGTACGGCGTCAGTTTCGTCGGGAAGTGCACCGAAAAGGAGTGCGCTTCCCCGGGGACGACGCTCCCGTAGACCTGTCCGATCAAGCCCTCGATGAAGAGGTTCGGGTCGGCGGAGATGGCGAGCACGAGCGCGCCGAGAATGGCCGGCGGAACGAGCATCGCCACCGGTGGGCGGTGGACGTGTCCCAGTCCGCGGGGTGGGCCGCCGAAGAACGGCGAGGCGAATTGGGGGGAGAAGAGAAACGTGAAGCCGCCCCGGAACCCGGGGACGACGGGGAAGGCCCGCGAGATCCCGCCCGTGTGTGGGGCGGGGTGGTAGGACGCCTCGAACAGCAGTTCTTTCGAGTAGAAGCCGTTGAACGGCGGGAAGCCGGCCATCGAAAGCGACGCGACGACGGCGATGACCGCCGTAATCGGAAGATGCTTTCGGAGGCCGCCGAGGCGGTCAATGTTCCGTGTTCCGGCCTCGTGGGCGATGATGCCCGCGACCATGAACAGCGCCGCCTTGAAGCTCGCGTGGTTCAGGATGTGGAACGCGCCGGCTTCGGCACCGTAGCTGTTTGCGAAGCCGAAGGCGGCGATGATGAGTCCCAGATGGGACGCAGTAGAGTACGCGAGTAGTTCCTTGATGTCGGTCGCACTCACCGCGAGCATGGCCGCGACAGTCATCGTCAGCAGGCCGAGCACGGCGAAGATAAGCGTCCAATCGCCGAGGACCGCGGCCTCTTTGGGGAGGAACAGCGGTCGGAAGCGACCGACGAGGTAGACGCCGGCTTTGACCATCGTCGCGGAGTGGAGGAACGCCGAAACCGGTGTGGGTGCCTCCATCGCGTTCGGAAGCCACACGTGGAACGGGACCTGTGCGGACTTCGTGGCTGCGCCGAGACCGATGAGGACGAGCACGGGAACGAGCAGCCCGGCGGACGAAAGCTCCGCACGGAGTACGTCCGCGTGCTCGACGAGCAGTTGGATGCTGTAGGTCGTGCCCTCGATTGCAGTCGTCTGGCCGGATGCCCAGACGAGAAGCAAGAATCCGACGAGCATGAACAGCCCTCCGGAGACGGTGATGAGCATCGACTTCCGAGCGGCGTACTGGGAGGACTTCTCTCCGGTGTAGTGACCGATGAGAATGAACGACGAGAGACTCGTCAGTTCCCAGAAGACGAACAGGGCGATGAGGTCGCCCGCGAGGGCCACCCCGAGCATCGACCCCATGAACGCCAACAGCGTCGCGTAGTATTTCGCCTGGCCCGGCTCGCCGTGCATGTAGCCTCCCGAGTAGGTGAGGATAAGCACGCCGACACCGCTGGCGAGGAAGGCGATGAGAAGCGCCAACCCATCTACGTGGAATGCCAGCGAGACGCCGAGCGAGGGAATCCAGTCGAACGCAACGGTTCCATGCGCCCCCGCGAGATATTGGTCCGTCACGAGGCCAAGAGTGACCAACGCGACAGTGGCCGCGAAGTACGCCGTGCGCTCCCCGAGAAGCCGATAAACGGCAGGGGTGAACGCCGCGGCGAGAAACGGCAGGAAGACGACCGCGAGGACGACTTCCGGTGTGGGTTGCACGGGCGAAGTTGTGAATAGCGCGGACTTAGGTGTTGTCAAACCTATCGGGCCTTCAGTATCGAACCAACCCACAAGACTACCTGAATTTCAAATAAAACCAGCATATTGGTTGGGATTCGAACTCGAACCCACCCGATTAGGCGGCTCACTTCGTGATTGTGAACTGTCTCAATTCTGTTCGTCTCGCAGTGTCACACGTCCGGGCATCGTGGCTCAGTACGTCTGAAAGAAACCCGTGACTCACGGTTCCAACCGACCGCTAGTGGTCTATTTTCGCCCGCATCTCTGACCAGTCACTGGTGGTCTGTCTCCGACTCGGGATACCGACACCTCCGAATCCGGGGGAAACGAATTCTCGTGTGGGTGAATGTCATGGTTGCGCAACTACTTTATACACACATTCGGACGCTTTCATCAGGATGGACGGAAGTGTGGCGAGTGACGAACTCCTCAACGTACTCGGAGATACCGAGTCGAGGGCGCTCCTCGTTGCCCTCTGTCGAGAACCACGGTCTGCAAAAGAACTCGGAGAGACGCTCGACCGTTCACTTCCGACCGTATACCGACGACTCGACCGACTGTGTGAGTGCGGTCTCGTGGCATCGACCACGGAGGTACGCAACGATGGGACACACTATCGCCGGTATGAATGTACGTTCGACCGGACGCTTGTCTCGCTGTCGGAAGACGGATTCCTCGTCGAGGTCGGTTCGGAAGGAGAGACACCCGAGAGCGAACGATAGGTGGGTTCGGTCGGCAGTTGTAGCACCCCAGTAGACCCGAGACAGCGGAGTTGATTCGTATATTAGTCAGTCTGCAACAAAATCCGCATGGATGATATGTTTCTGTCGATGTTCAGGATTGATTCGGTTTCCGCACCCGATTGTTAGTCATGGTACATACTATTGCTTGGTGAGTGGCTATTTTTCAGCGAGCGAAAGTCCACCTTCACATTTATAGCAACAAGTGACTATCTGGAATTCATGAACAGTCCAGGCGCGCGCTCCGGGCAGGGAGACGCGCAGCGTCAGGGCATGGGGGGAAACGAATGATAATCGACCCGGCACGGATGGCATCCGTGAACGGACCGGGACCCGACAGTGATGTCGCAATGGATGCGATTCGAGAGACAGCGGAGGGGGCTGTCTCGCTGGTCGCCGTCTACGGCGCGACAGCGTTCGACCTGTTTCACGTCGGGGAAACGGTCCGTGAGGCGTTCGGGAGTCGCGACGAACTCGTTGCACACCTGAGCTCGCTCGCCGAAGAGACTCGACGCGAGTTCATGGAACGTGGGTTGTTCTCCGGACTCAGTCCGGTCCAAAACAGCGTCGAATACCGGTTCGAAGAGCGCGACGACTACGGCGTCCTGCAGGTGTACTGCGGCGGCCGTGGTATGTTGCTCTTCGTCGAACCGGACGAACCCGTCGAACCACTTGTTCGGACGGCGTCACAGCTTCTCGGCGGAATGTAACTGCACTCGGGACCTGCCAGTCCCGAGGACAGACTACTCGATACCTGAGTGGCGACACGGACCGCCAGTAGTGAAATCACATCAACCGGCTGTAACGAAGGTACTACTCCTCGGCAGTCGATACCGCGCATCGTGGGTCGGCGTGTCCGACAGCCTTCGAACCGCCACATTTTATGCCTAACCCGGGGAACGGGCGTCATGGACCAGTTGCGGCAGTCCCTTCTCGACGCGCCAATCATCCAAAAAGGAGACTACGAGTACTTCGTACACCCCATCAGCGACGGTGTTCCGATGCTGGAGCCGGGGCTCCTTCGCGAAATCGTCATCAAAATCATCCGCAAGGCGGACCTCGAAGATGTCGACAAAATCGTCACGCCCGCGGCCATGGGCATCCACATCTCCACCGCGGTTTCGCTCATGACGGACATCCCGCTTGTCGTTATCCGCAAGCGCGAGTACGGCCTCGACGGCGAGGTCTCGCTCCACCAGCAGACCGGCTACTCCGAGGGTGACATGTTCATCAACGACGTAGACGAGGGCGACCGTGTGCTCGTTCTCGACGACGTGCTCTCGACCGGTGGCACGATGAAGGCCGTTCTCGACGCCCTCGACCACATCGGTGCAGACGTGGTCGACACCGTCGCTATCATCAAGAAGGCCGGCCCGACCGAACTCGATGACTCGGAACACAACGTCAAGACGCTCATCAACGTGACCGTCGAAGACGGCGAAGTCGTCATCGTCGACGAACACGGCGACGACTAACTACGGTCGATACCGACCAACGATTTTTCTGGGGTACACACCTCACGTGTGTACTTCCGACCCACTCAGTCAGAGCAACGCTGCGCGCGCCCCCGAGACCCTTTATTAGTGAGTGAGACTCCCTGTTGGGCACTAACTTCAGGTAAATCGTTCATTCATTTTCGTATACGGAAGGGAGTTTGATTTTTGACAATATCAAGTAGCCGAAACATATTTATATACATGGTTGTTCACACAATTCATGGTTCGCGGTAACATTATCCATCCAAATCGACGAACGCTTTTGAAGACACTCGGTGCCGGCGGTCTCGCCGGGCTTGCAGGGTGTACCGGCGAGGACGGCGACGGTACGCCCACTGAAGATGGTGGTGGGGGCGGCGACGCGACGCCCGAGGACGACCTCGGTGACACGCTCGTCGGCCCCGATGGCGAGCAGGTGACGCTCAGTATGGTCTACTCCACAGGGGGCCAGACGACCAAGACCATCGCGCAGTTCGTCCAACAGGAGTATGGGAAATTAGGAATCGGCGTCGAGTTGACGGGGGTCCCGTTCAACACGATGCTCTCGAAGTACGCCCAGAACACGTACAAGCCGGAAGGCGGCGAAGAGCGCTCGTCGTTCAACGCCGGTCCCCGCGACGAGGCGACGAGTCAGGAACAGTGGGACCTCATGCTCGGTATCGGGTTTAACTCCTATCCGCGAACGCCGACCTCAATCCGCCCGTTCTGGACGAGCGAGGAGAAACGCGAACAAGCGACGACTAATTTCTACGGCTATCGCCCGAGCGAGAATATTGCCGGGATGCTCGACGAGGCGTCGAAAGAGACCGACGAGGCGAAGCGGCAAGAACTCCTCGCGGACGTATTCGGCATTCTCAGCCACGACCAACCCGTCAACTTCTACGAGTTCTCGGTCGACCTCAACGGCTTCCAGAAGGACATTCAAGGTATCAACCCCGGGCCGAGTATCGGCTATAACTCCCAGCAGTATTTCCGCGGTGAGTCCGGTAGCACGCCGTCCGTTACGGGCGCGTACAGTGTCGGTTCGGCCACTGACGCAAAAACGCTCAACCCAATTCGAATCAACGACGTATCGTCCTCGAATCGACTCGAACTCACACTCGATACTGCGTACACGCTCGACAATAACGATGAAGTCGTCTACCGATGGGTCGAGTCAATCGACACTGACGACAAGCAGAACTACGAGTTCACGCTCCGTGACAACCTCCAGTGGGGTGCGGGCTACGGGCAGATGACCGCCGACGACTGGGTGTACTACATCGAGGAAGTCCACCAAGCCGAGGACAACTGGGCGGGCGACGTGAACCAGTCGGACTGGTTCCGCGGCGGAGAGCCCATCCCGGTCGAGAAGACGGGGAAACTGAGCTTCGAAGTCCAACTGCCCGAAGTGGACCCAGCGTTCATCAAGAAGCCCATCATGTGGGAGTCGTTCTGCCTGCCGAAGGGACTCGTCGAGAAGTACCGCGACATGGACGACGGCGGCAACAAACTCAACCAGTCGAAGGCGATTCAGGAGATTACGTACTCCGGAAACCTCGGCCCGTACACGTTCGACCGCTGGGACCGCGAATCGGTGTTCGTGGCGAAGCGTAACGAGGACTACTACCTGCGCGACGTGGAGGGCTACGACGGCGCACCCTACTTCGAGGAGAAGAAGTATCAGGTGTTCGGCGAGCAGTCGACGCGTCTGTCGGCGTTCGAGACCGGAGAGGTCGACCAGGTGGGAGTGCCCTCCTCGAAAGCGAAGAAGTTCAAAGACCTCGACTCCACGAAAGTCATTCAGACGCCAAACGCATTCTGTTCGATTCTCGCGTACAACCAGCGCGCCAACGGCTGGGACCAACTGCGCACCCGCGAAGTCCGGTACGCACTCTCGATGGGTGTAAACAAAGAAACCATCGTCGAGAGCATCGACCGCGGCTACGCCAAGGTCGCCCACACCCACCAACCCGAGTACTCCGACTGGTTCGACGACTCGAAGGTCGAAAAGACAGGCGTCGGTGAGAACTACGGCGCTGCGAAAGCCAAACGGATGCTCGCCGACAACCTGTCCGGCGACTACTCGTTCAAATGAACGTGGAGGCTCTCCGATGAGCATGCAATGGTACGTCGCTCGCCGCGTCGCGTGGGCAGTGGTTGCGACGTATCTCATCTTGAGTATCACGTTCGGACTCCTCGTGGTTGCCCCGGGCGACGGCCAAACGGCCTTCGCATTCAAAGCCGCGACGCAGGGCGGCGATGTCGATGAGGCGAGAGAAACGTTCGACGAGATAACCGGCCGCGACGAACCGATGTTGACCAGATACAAGAACTACATGGTGAACATGGCGACACTCAACTGGGGGTGGTCGTACACCCGGAATCAACCGGTGTTGACGGCGATAACGGAGGCGTACCCCTACTCACTTATGTACGCCCTCCCGGCGACGCTCATCTCTATCGTCTTCGGGTACGCAATCGGGTTGTACTCGGCGACACACCAGTACACGCTGACCGACTACTTCGGGACGTTCACGGCCTTCTTCGGCATCAGCATCCCGAATTTCTGGTTCGGTATCATGCTTATACTGGTGTTCGCTGTCGACTTGAACTGGCTCCCGAGTTACTACCAGACTGGTAGGGGGATATGGACGTTCGCCAACGTGAAACAGCTCATCTTACCGATTATCGTCCTTTCGACGGGGGCCATCGCCGGGAACATGCGTTACTCACGGGCTGAGGCCCTCGAATACGTCCACGCGGACTTCGTGAAGACTGCGCGTGCAAAGGGTGCAGACGACTGGCGCGTCCTCGTCCGTCACATCTTCAGACCGGCGCTCGTGCCGCTTATGACCATCCTCGTCGCCGACATCCTCGGCTTGCTGTTCGCCGGGGCGTACATCACGGAGGTGGTCTTCCAGATACCCGGACTCGGGCTGTTGAGCTACAAAGCTATCGTCCAACAGGACACGGCGCTCGTCATGGCGACGACGCTCATTCCGGTGTTCATCGCAATCATCGGGAACCTGCTACAGGACATCGCCTACACCGTGTTGGACCCGCGCATCGATTACGGAGGTCGGTGATGGCGGCCGACACCCCTCCCGGTTCGACTTCGGCCACTGGTTCGGCCTCGACCGACCGATTCGAAGACGTTGACTGGGACGAACTCGGCGGACTGGGGCTCCCGCGACGGACGCGCTACCTCGTCGTGAGCGCGCTGGTCTACACCGCGGCCGTCGGATACGACGTGTTTCTCACCGAGGATGCACTCATCTCGGGGACGAACTGGTTGTTCCTCTTGACGCTCCTCGCGGGGACGTTCTTCGTGGCGTGGCCGCTCGCGGAGAACAAACGACTCACGGCCTACTACTGGCGGCGATTCAAGAAGAACCGCGCCGCTGTGGTGAGTGCCCTGTATCTCCTCGTGGTGTTCGTTCTCGGGACATTTGGGCCATTGTTCATCGCAAAGCCCGAACTGAACGTTCTTGCGGCGTACCAACCGCCGATGTTCCTCGGCGTCGACTCCAGTGTTCCCTCCACGTGCGTCGGGACCGTCGCCGACGGCGTGTGCCAAGGAACCTGGAAATACCCACTTGGAACGACGAGCGACGGCAAAGGAATCGCGAGACTCGTCGTCTTCGGCATGCGCGTGAGTATGCAGGTCGGTCTCATCACGATGCTCATCGTCATCAGCATCGGAACCGTCGTCGGTACGTCAGCAGCGTACTTCGGCGACCTCGTCGACGAACTTCTGATGCGCTATGTCGACATTCAGCAGACCTTCCCGACGTTCTTCCTGTTCCTCATCGTGACCTACCTGTTCAAACCGAGCCTCTTCTTGCTCATCACGATATTCGGGTTCCTCGGGTGGGGCGGTATCGCCCGTCTCGTCCGGTCTGAGGCGCTTCAACGCCGCGAAGAGGAGTACATCCGTGCTGCGGAGAACGCCGGAGCGTCGGACGGGTGGATTATCCGCCGACATCTCATGCCGAACGTGTCGAACACGGTTATCACGGCGGCGACGCTGCTAATTCCGTCGTTCATCCTCTTCGAAGCGACGTTCGCGTTCCTCGGGCTGACGGACCCCGCGACGCCGTCGTGGGGACAGGTCATCGCGTCGGGCCGTGGCGACCTCGACAGCGCGTGGTGGATTGCCACCATCCCCGGCGTCTTCCTGTTCTGTACCGTCCTGGCGTTCAACTTCGTCGGCGACGCACTGCGTGATGCGCTCGACCCGCGTTCGGAGGGAGACGCATGATCGACCCGCTTCTCTCTGTCCGCGACCTTCACGTCCAGTTCCGAACCGACGAGGGAGTCGTTCGGGCTGTCGATGGTATCTCGTTCGACGTCGCTCCCGGCGAAACGGTCTGTGTCGTCGGGGAATCTGGTTCCGGCAAGACCGTGGCCTGCGAGTCGATTACGAAACTCATCCCGATGCCACCCGGCGAAATCGCCGGCGGCGAGGTCGTCTTCGACGGCGAAGACCTCACGGATGCGACCGAAAAACAACTGCAGTCGATTCGGGGCGACCGCATCGCGCACATCTTCCAGGACCCGCAGGGGGCGCTCAACCCGGTCTACCCGGTCGGCGCGCAAATCGTCGAGGCGGTTCGACTCCACAGCGACGTGTCGAAGGAGGCCGCGCGCGACCGCGCAATCGACCTCCTCGACCGCGTCGGCATCCCGGAGGCGACGAACCGCGTCGACGACTACCCACACGAGTTCTCCGGCGGTATGAAACAGCGAGTCGTCATCGCCATGGCGCTCGCGGCCGACCCGGACCTGCTCATCGCCGACGAACCGACGACGGCACTCGACGTGACTATCCAGTCGCAGATTCTCAGCCTCCTGCGCGACCTGCAAGCTGAGTTCGGCATGAGCATCATCTTCGTCACGCACAACCTCGGCGTCGTCGCCGAAATCGCCGACCGCGTCGTCGTCATGTACGCGGGGAAGGTGATGGAGACCGGAAGCGTCCACGACGTGTTCGAGCGACCCTCACACCCGTACACGAAGGCGCTTCTCGAATGCCTCCCGGGAGTCGGTCACTCGATGGAACCCATCGGCGGAACGCTTCCTGACCTGACTGCGCCCCCGGCGGGGTGTCGATTCAATCCACGGTGTCCGTACGCGACGGCCGACCGTCGAAGCGGGGACCACCCGGAACTTCTCGAAGCGGCCCCCGACCACCGTGCGGCGGGGGTCTACTCCGGTCCCGGCCCCGCCGCGCCGGCCATTCCCGGCCGA
>NZ_JBZRPK010000255.1:0-2469 GCF_058382125.1 Haloferax sp. s1 | reverse complement strand
AGGCGAGGCGGCCGCCGACCTCAGGGACGCCCCCAGCCGGTAGATGAAAGGGGAGACGGCGCCCACCTAGCGCCCGAGCGAATCCGCTTGCGCCGCCGCCATCCCAAAGACCTCTGCGGAGAAAACGCGCGCCATAGACGTGGGGCCGAGAGAGCACAACTAGGGAAAATGGCTCCCTCGCTTTTTCTTTTCTTACCCCGCCGCTGCGTCGTGATGGTCATGTACATCGCGGACCAGACGTGGCCAGAACTGGGCGACTACGTCGCCGAATCGTCGCTTGCAGTCGTCCCGCTCGGGTCGACCGAACAGCACGGCCCGCACCTCCCGCTCGCGACTGACCACCTCATCGCGGAGTCGTTGGCCCGCGATGCGGCCGGCAAAACCGGCTTTCTCTGTACGCCCACTGTGAACGTCGGCGTGAGTCCGCACCACCGACAGTTCCACGGGACCATGTGGGTCGACGCCCCGCAGTTCAGAGATTACGTGGAGTCGATGACGCGCAACCTCGCGTACCACGGTATCGACCGCGTCGTGTACGTCAACGCCCACGGCGGCAACGTCCAGCACCTCCGCGAAGTCGGCCGCCGCCTCCGCGATGACGGCACGATGTACGCCATCGAGTGGATGTGGGACAAGTCGATTCCGGACCTCGTGACCGACCTGTTCGACCATCCCGGCCCGCACGGCGGTCCGAAGGAGACGGCGATGATTATGCACATCGCTCGCGACCTCGTCCGCGAAGACCAACTCGAAGACGCTCGCGACGGCGGGCGAACAACCTTCAAGGGCCGCGACTACCGCGAGCACGGCGCGCGGACGTTCTACGACGCCATCGAGAACTCCGAAAACGGCGTCTTCGGTGACCAGACAGACGCCACGCCCGAAGCAGGGGCGACGTTGTTCGAGGCCGCAAGCGACCAACTCGTCCGACTGCTCGAATGGCTCGACGCACAACCGATAGATGACCTACTTGCGCCCGCTCACGCCGACCCACAACCGGGCGAGCGCCGGTAGCTGAACTCCCACCTCACATGGCGCGACCACGGGCGGTCGACACGCCGGAGCCGCGCCGCTCACCGACTGAAAATGAAAAACTCTGTTTGCAGTCGAGTCGCCGTCGGTCGAAGCGTCCGCAGACTTAGAGCCGCGTTACGTTGATCGCACGCGGGCCTTTATCGGCCTGCTCGATTTCGAACTCCACTTCCTGACCCTCTTCGAGGTCAGGGCCGCCGATATCCTCCATGTGGAAGAACACGTCGTCGTCGTGGTCTTCTGTCTCGATGAAGCCGTAGCCGCCGGAGGACTTGAAGAATGCAACCTTGCCTTTCGCCATTGCGTGTCAACGGTCTCCGGACGAGGCCATAAGAGTTCCGCTGGTTGACAATAAATAGCGGGTGGTAACACACATCGCGTTTTTAGTCCCCGCGAGGTTCCCGCCCGAGCGTGTGGAACTCCTCATTAGGTCGCATATCGGCGAACATCGTCATACGGTTGCTGAGGTTGAAGAAGGCGGTGACCGCACCGATATCCCACACTTCCTCTTCAGAGAACCCTACGTCTCGGAGTCGCTGGAGGTCGTCTTCGCCGACTTCGACCGGGCGCTCGGTGAGTTTGACCGCCACGTCGAGCATCGTCTTGTGCTTCTCGGGAATATCCGCAGTACGGTAGTTGGCGACCAGTTGGTCCGCGAGAAGCGGGTCTTCCGCGTAGATACGAAGGAGTGCGCCGTGGGCGACGTTGCAGTAGTAACAGTGGTTGACACCCGAGACGGCGACGATTATCATCTCGACTTCGTGGCGTTCGAGGTCCGTGTCGTCGACGAGGGCGTCGTGGTAGTCGAAGAAGGCCCGCCAGTGCGAGGGCTTGTACGCGAGCGCGGCGAAGACGTTGGGCGTAAACCCGGCGCGTTCTGTCTCGTCTTCGATTCGCTCGCGCAGGTCGTCCGGGAGGTCGTCGAGGTCGGGCACCGGGAATCGGCGCATCGCATCGTCGTCCATGCCTCGGTTCACTCCCGGATAGACCTTAATGATTCCTCAGATTCTAGGGACGATATGGGAAGTGCGGCCGCGCTCGTTCAAAGGATAAGCGAGAGGTAGGCCGCCGCCGCAACCGCGAAGACGCCGACTGCGAAGAGTCCGTAGTTGGCAACGGTGTTATCGGCGGTCCACAGCGAGAGCGTGAATTTCCGGGACGAAAGCGGCCACAACGGACGGATTCCCGCTGGCGTGAGCGCGTCGGCGAGGAGGTGTGCAATGATGGTAAGCGTGCCGACGGCGAACCCGAACGCGCCGAGTGTCGTCGCCGCCGCCTCGGGCTGGCCGACGTTGCTTGCGAGCAGAAACGCACCGCCGCCACCGACACCGCCTACGAGGACCGCAAACAGGAGCGTGTGTGTCGGTCCGCGGTGTGAGATACCGGGAATACGCATGTCGTAATCGGGGAGCATCGCCAACCAGCACATTACCGCCC
>NZ_JBZRPK010000256.1:0-2471 GCF_058382125.1 Haloferax sp. s1 | reverse complement strand
CGTGGACGCCCTGATGGAGCTTATCGCCTCGCTCCCCGGAGAAAAGCTCGCCGAAGCGCTCTGCTCCGAAACGACCTCGTTCGGCCCAGTTCTCCTCGCACAGACTGCTGCATCGAGTTACGGCCACTGGGGACAGATTGTGAACTTCTTCAAGGTGAAGCGACTCGCCGACGACCTGATGGCCCACTACGGCCGCTACCCAAGCCGACCGAGCGCACTCGAAGGTTGGCAGGCCGAACGCGACCGTATCATGGACGACATCTACGAGGTCACTGGCGCGACGCCGAAGTACTAACCTCATCTGCGAACACTACGTCTCGGAACTCGAATCGGGCACCCCCGGATTCTCCTGTCGTCGCACGAACCGACCAGCCGTGCGCGTCAGCGACGCCAGAGACGATAGCGAGGCCGAGCCCGGTTCCTTCCGGGTCGGTCGTGTAGCCGGACTCGAAAATTCGGTCGTGTTCTTCCGGTGGAATGCCCGGACCGTCGTCTTCGACGAAAAAGCCGTCTTCGAGGGGGCCGACACGAACGTGAACACCAGAGTCTGCGTGCTCGACCGAGTTACGGAAGAGGTTCTCGAACACTGCAGTGAGTCGTCCGGGGTCCGCTTGCAACTCGGCGTCGGCTTCGACGGTCAGGCTAGCGGCGTTGAGGCTCGTGTTCGCAACCGCGCTCGCTGCGACGCTCGCGAGACCAATCGGTTCGGTCTCACCGACGGTCTCGCCGCTTCGTGCGAGCTGCAACACGTCCTGAATAAGCGCCTCCATCCGGTCGTGCGCGTCGGCGACTGTCGAAAGGTGTTCGTTACCGTGGCCCTCGCGAGCCAGTTCGAGGCGCATCTGCGCGACGTTCAGCGGATTCCGTAGGTCGTGGGTCACGACCTGCGCGAACTGGTCGAGTCGTTCGTTGCGTCGGCGTAGGTCTTCTTCGCGGGCGTCCCGACGGGCCGTCCATCTGACGGCTCCGAACACGAGCGCGAGCGACCCAACCAACAGCATGCCGTCTTCGAAGACGAGGGCAAAGATGTCTGGCTGGACGACAACCTCGTCGAGCGCGTCGGTCACAGCATAGATGCCGACGAGGAGCGTCCTGGCGTAGAGCGGCCGCCAGACGGCCTGTGCATCACGAAGCCCGGCGAGGGCGAACGAGCCGAGGAGTGGAATCGGGACCAAGAGGAGTTCGACGACGAACCGCACCAACGAGATGCCCGGGGCGGTAGAAAAGAGGGCGACCTGAATGCCGGCAACCCCGGCAACGACCCCGATAACGGCCAGGCTCGGCCGAAAGTCGGTGTCTTCGGTCGATTTACCTCGTAACGGCCCCATCGCTGGCGGCTATGCACGGGGGGGACAAATAAGCGCTGGCGATTCGTCGCCGACGTTCGTGCGGGACTTCGCCACCGATTATGTCCAGACCCCGCGACTCAGGGCTGGTCAGCGGCGATACGGCCGATACTCTCCGAGAGCACGTCGACGGCGATACGAATTGTTTCTTCGTCGACATCAAACGTCCGGGTGTGGTGTCCGCCGGGGTGGTCGGTGCCGACGCCGACGTAGGCGGCGAGGCCGCCTTGGTCTTGGACGTGTTGCATGAGGTAAGTCGCGTCCTCACTTCCGCCGAGTTCGTCGCTTTCGAGGATTGACTCGACGCCGTCGACACCCTCGCTCACGCGCCCGACGATGGTCGCGAGCGCGTCGTCGCTCCGGGCGCTCGGTGCCTTCCCCTCGACCGCAATGTCGACGTCGCAATCGTGCATCTCGGCGGCCGACTCGATGACGGTGTGGGCCCGGTCTTCCATGTACTCCATGAGTTCAGTCGTCTCGCCGCGGACCTCGCCTTCGATGAACGACTCTTCGGCGATGATGTTCGTGGCGGTGCCGCCACCCATTAACCCGACGTTAACCCGAGTCGCGCCGTCGGAGTGCCGAGAAATTCCGTAGAGATTCTGGATGGCCGCGGCGGCCGCGAGGTTCGTGTTGTGGCCCGCTTCAGGTTTCGCCCCCGCGTGGGCCGGCGCACCGGTGAACTCCGCGCGGAAGTGCGAGACGGCGAGGAACCCGTCGACGCCGCAGACGACCTCACCCGTCGGGTGGTCGAGACCGACGTGAAGCGCGAGTAGGTAATCCACGTCGTCGAGGTGGCCGCCCTCTGCGACGGCTTTTCCGCCGGCGACGAGTTCCTCACTCGGTTGGAAGAAGACCTTGAATGTTCCCTGAAAGTCGGAGTCGGAAACGGCGTCGAGGACGCCGAGACCGACGGTTGCGTGGGCGTCGTGGCCGCAGGCGTGCATGAAGCCCTCGTTCTCCGAGCGGAAGCCCTCCGCCGCGGGGAGGTGGTCACTGTCGTCGGATTCGGTGATTGGGAGGGCGTCGATGTCCACGCGGAGGCCGACAGTTGGTCCTTCGCCGCGCTCGAGAACGGCGACAGCACCCGTGTAGCCGCCAGCGAGACGTTCGAGGATATCCGCC
>NZ_JBZRPK010000257.1:0-2472 GCF_058382125.1 Haloferax sp. s1 | reverse complement strand
AACTCGAAGGTCGGCCGCCTCATCGAATCGTACGGGTTAGACGGACTCGGTGAAGAGCTTGAAGAACGATGGACGGCTGACGAGGATTCCGACAGTCTTCGAACGCTCGCAGACGTGTTCAACAACGAACTGCTCAAGGTTGCAGCGATAGACGCCGGGTTGGACCTCCTCAACGGCGAAGTGGAGACGTTGTACGACGCCCTGACTGAAGATGCCGCAACGGGTGCCGAACGAACGCGGGCGCGTGGACGGCTCGAACGAGCCGGTATCGATGTAGATAGTCTGCAACAGGACTTCGTCTCGCATCAGGCGATTCACACCTATCTGACTTCGTACCGGGGAGCCTCCAAAGAACGAAAGCGGAGTGACCCGACAGAACGAGTCCAGCGACTCCGTGGCCGTCTCGCTGCAGTCACCGAAAGTGCACTGGACTCCACGGCGAATCGCGGGGACTTAGTCGTCGGCTCACCCGAAGTGCTCGTCGACGTGCAAGTGTTCTGTGCCGACTGTGGGAGCCAGTATGGATTCGACGAACTCGTTGAACGCGGAGGGTGTGACTGCGAGCAGTAATCCAAAAACTAGCAATACCGAAAACGGATTTGTATTAGATGTCCAACTAGTGTGAATCCAAACGGGACGAGGACGGGACTGGTTTTTAGCATCCAGTGGGAACCTTTTATAAACTAGCCAATAAAATGTTCAAAATTTCTAAAATTTTTACAATTTTTGAAATTTTCAGACAGGCTCAGTTATAGATCAATGGGTAGCCCCGGGAGTAGTATTGCTGAATTTTGAATTACCATTGAGAGAGTTGGCTGATGAAAACCATCTCATCCCGTGTTGTCCGCCTCATCAATCTCGCCCGCCTCGTCCGCCTCATCAACCTCGTCCGTCTCGTCAGGTTCGAGCGGTCGCCGAACGACAATCACTGGACCGACAGTTTGCTCTGCGACGCGCTCGGACGTCTCACCGAATAACTGGCCACGAATCGTCGGTTCCTCTTCACCCATCACGACGACGTCGTGGTCTTCAGCACCCGAGATAAGTGCCTGAAGCGGCTTCTGTGCGACGACAACAGAGCGAGATAGTTTGTCACGGTCGAGTCCGAGGGCAGTGAGTTCGTTTACGACCTCGTCGAGGAGTGCTTCACCGTCCGGGACGGCCTCGTCGTTAGCGACGGCGTGGAATAGCGTAATATCGACATCCCGACCCCGACCGAGACCCGCGACGACCTTGCTAATCGTGTCGATATTGATGTGTTCTTTGACCGGGACGATGATTCGGTCAAGAGTGGGGGCTGGGTTCGAAAGTAACACCGCGTCACAGTCGGCTTCTGTGGCGGTCCGCTCGATTGTCTGGCCGGAGTCGTGGGTGAACACGAGATGTGTCTCGACTGCAGTTCCCTCGGTTTCGAATGCCTCTACGAGGTCTTCGAGTTCGGTCCGAGCCTTGGGTTCGAACTGTTCGCGCGCTTGCTCTGGTGCCGTCTGTTCGGGAATTTCGTGGTACGCCAAGAGAACGACTGTCGCACTCGAAAGTAAGCGTATCACCTGGTCCGGAATCACCTGCCCCTCCAGCACGGCGACGGGAACGAGCACGCGAACGTTACCAGCATCACGCATCGTCGCTCACCCCCTTCAAACGGACATCGCGTGCGTAGGCGAAGTACCACGCCAAGGCGGAGAGAGCGACGACTGCCCCAACTATCTGCGAAAGAGGCTGCATGAACGCAACGAGGCCGAAACTCGCAATAGCCCCGAGGATTGGCACCAGCGGGTATCCGGGAACGCGGAACGACGGGTCGTACCAGTCGGGATTCGACCGGCGAATCACGATGAGCGCCAGGCACATGAATCCGTACGTGATGAGGTGCAGAAACGACGCAACCTCCGCGAGCACTTCCGTCTCGCCGACGGCGACGAGGACGACAGTCGGGCCACCGACGAGCGTAAGGGCGAGGTGAGGCGTCCCATACCGAAGGTTGATTCGCGCGAGCTGCGGCGGAACCAGCGCGTCACGACTCAGTGCGTACAACGCGCGAGACGAACTCAAAATCGAAGCGTTGGCGCTCGACACCGTCGCAAAGAGTCCAGCGAAGAGGATGGCGACCGCACCGGGGAACCCGAGATATTCTCTGGCAACCTCGACGATTGCCGTTTCCCCGAAGGTGGCAAGTTGCTCACTGCCGAACGCACCCGTCGAAACCAAGATGGTTACGACATACAGAACACCCACAACGAGCACGGAACCAATCATCGCGAGCGGGAGATTTCGACTCGGTTTCGTTATCTCGCCTGCGACGGTCGCTACCTGTGCGAAACCGAGGTACGAGGTGAAGACCAGCGCCGCCGTCGTAAAGATACTAAATGTCCCGTAGGGAACGAACTGCTCAGGGACAGTTTGGCGACCAAAAAGGCCGAGCGTGTCGAGAGACCCGTAGACGAGGAAGACGAGGAGAATCCCCAACAGGAG
>NZ_JBZRPK010000258.1:0-2473 GCF_058382125.1 Haloferax sp. s1 | reverse complement strand
GGGCCGCTCTACCGGACCGAAGACGGCGACCTCTCCGACGTGCCGGAAGGCGCAGTCCTCGCGCTTTCGGCCGAGTTCGACGGCGAATTCGACGGTGACGCCGACAAACTCGCTGGCATCATCGACGCCCGCGCAGGCATGACGGGCTACCCGGCGCTCGTCGCGCGCGAACTCGATATCCCGATGATTTCCGGCGCGCCGCTGCCGAAGACCATCGAAGAAGGCGCGTCCGTCACGCTCCACGCGGAGCGCGGCATCGTCTACGAAGGCGATGTCATCAGCTACAACCGCGGCAGTCGCTGAGCCGAGACGCACGCGACGTCGAACGGGAGTGCGGTAGCCCTTTCCCACCGCACCACGTACCTGTAACTAATGTCGCGCGGTCCCGCCCCCAAGGACGAGGCAGACGGAGAAGACGAGTGGCGATACGATGTCGACGAAGTCGGGCCCGACGGCCGCGACCCAGTCGACGCGTCGCCCACAGCGGAGCAACTCCCGATAGAGCCTGGGTCACCACGAGCAGAGAACGTGGTTTTCGTCCTTCTCGGCGTGCTATTCGCGGTTGGTCTCATCGTGATCACGGTGTTCCCGGGCGGGGGCTGACAGGAACGGACGGAGACGGACGGAGCGCTGACAAACGAGCGCCGAGAGAGCCGCGACAAGCGGAGAGAATCCCCCGCCGACTTTCCATTTTGATAATCGGGCCTTTTGATTTATGTGACCGCGACGGGAACCACCGCCAACTCCCCAACCGGGACATACGAAATGAGTTACGCAGCCCGTGCACCCTCCGTGTTGGTCGCCGCGTTGATTCTCTTCGCGGCGCTCTGGGTTCCGACGCCCGCAATCGCGGCCGACGAGCCGACCGCTTCGTTCGGCGAAGACGTCACAACCGTCACACGTGGCGATGTCGTCGAGATACGTGTCTCGCACTCACAGCCAGGCACGCTCCATATCGGTGGTGACGACTACGGCTACCACCTGACCGTCGAACTCGGCGGGTCGGGAACGACCACCATCACCATCGACACCTACAATTCGACCGGGAAGCCGAAGACGTACGTCTCCGGCGGTGGGAACAAGACGCTCCACACTGCCGAACTTCGGCGGCCCATCGAACCGGCGGCGTACCTGATGAACGTGACTATCGACGGTGTCGAACGTGCTATCGGGCAACTCGAGGTCGAGCCCCGAGGCAACACGTCGGCGACGACGACCGTCGCACCAGCGAGTCTCAACGACTCCGACTCGAAACTGACGGCGAAGAACGTCCGCGAAGCCGTCACGGAGCGACAGAAGGTCGCAAAAGGCGACCTCGCGGTCATCCAACTCAACGAGAGCGGCCTCGAATCGGCGCTGAAACCCGGTGACGTGACCGGCGGGGCGAACGCAAGCGGGATCGAGATTTCGGTGAACCAACTCGAAGTCCGGCCCAACCACGAACAACAGACGGTCCACGCAACGCCGGAAAACAGGACGACAATCCGCCCCGACGTCGAAAACGACGTTGTCTACGTCGTCTGGGAAACCTCGGACCTCCCGCTGGAGGGTGACGAAGAGACCTACGAAGCGCGGGTGACGCTCCAGGGGAACCACAGCGGATTCGTCGAAGAAGACACCATCACCGCGCGGTCACGGGTTCGACTCGTCGAGCCGACCGTCTCCGTAAACGTGGACAACGAGACGGTCTATCCGTGGGAATCGCTCCGCGTGAACGTCACCGGAAAGACGACGCTCGCACCCGGAAGTACCGTCGAACTACGAGCGCGTGCCCCCGGCCAACCATTCCTGAAACTCGTCCCCATCACCGTCGAATCCGACGGGACGCTGACGCAGAACCTCACGTTCGCGCCCGACGACCGCGGGCTTTCGTTCCCGATGTGGATTCGCGACTACCGCGACGAGACCGA
Organism: Haloferax sp. s1; assembly: GCF_058382125.1. Lineage (NCBI taxonomy): Archaea > Methanobacteriati > Methanobacteriota > Halobacteria > Halobacteriales > Haloferacaceae > Haloferax > Haloferax sp. s1. Next base: position 563 of record NZ_JBZRPK010000258.1, on the reverse strand, counting down.
GCGGACGATGCGCCTTCTCGAATCGGACGCGAGCCTTCGGTTCGTCGACCAGGAGACCGACGGAACGTTCGTCACTATCAGCGAGGTGAACCTCTCGGTCGGCGGCTTCGTCACGGTCGAAACCGCGGATGAAGAGCCGTTAGGAACCAGCGCGTACCTCCCGGCCGGGTCACACAAGAACGTCATCGTCGACTTCGACCGTCGGCAGTTGACCGACAGCGAACTGCTCGCGATTGCCTACGCCGACCGCGACCGCAACCAGAACTTCTCGCGGGCGTTCGACGCTCCGTTCCGGGCGGGTGGGTTCAACGTGACGAACACCACGAACGGGACGAACGCCACGAACGAAACCGCAGGTACCATCATCGCCGACGACGCGATGGTCCGACTCGAACCCGGCGCGAAGACGCCGACACCGACCACCACGACAACTGAATCGACTGCGACAACGACGCCGACCGCGACGCCCTACCCGGTCGTCGAACGGACGCCGCTGGAACCGTCTTCCGGAACCAACGCTGGTATTCCGTTTTCGCCCGGGCTCGCGGTCATCGCACTACTAC
>NZ_JBZRPK010000259.1:0-2486 GCF_058382125.1 Haloferax sp. s1 | reverse complement strand
GCCGATAGCGCCGAACAGGAAGAGAACGAGTCCGAGGCTGACGCCAGTCTTGGTCAAACGTGGGTAATCGAGATTTCCGTAACGTCACATATCACTCTGAGATAGGCGAAACGAGAAAATCGTTTCGCGAGAGTGTGTGAAATGGTATCAACCGGGTGCCCGGAGAACTCACCGAGAGAGTGCGTCGGCGACGATGGGCGCGACAGAGACGTCGCTCACGTCGCGTTCGATGGTGTCGGTGCCGATGACGCGTTCGATGCCGGCGCGGCAGAGTTTCGTGCGAGCGTTGCGAGCGAGAAGCGGATGAACGGTGGCACAGAAGACGCGCTTGGCACCCCCATCGGCGAGGACGGAGACGGCCTTACTCATGGTCGTGCCGGTGGCGATGATGTCGTCTGTGATGACCACGTCTCGCCCCTCGAAGTCGGCGTCGCTCGGCGTAATCTCCACCTCGGTTCCGGAGTGGCGAACCTTCTCGAAGTAGTCGGTTTCGCCCGCGCCGTAGGCGTCGCGGACGGTCTCTGCGATACTGATGGCTCCCGAGTCGGGCGAGAGGAAAAGCGGGTCGTCGAGGCTCGGAAGCGGTTCGGCCAGTTGTCCGGCGGCGTCGACGATGTCCACGGGCACGTCGAAGAAGTCGGCAACGGCGTCTTCGTGGGGATTGACGAGGACGACGCGGTCGGTCGTCGTGCTCACGGCGCGAGCGACGGCGCGGGCCGAGACGGGGTGACCGGGCTCGAACGCCTTGTCCTGCCGGGCGTAACCCATGTACGGGATGACCGTCGTGACCTCCGTCGCGCCGGCCTCGCGGACGGCGTCTTGGAGTTGTAGCAGTTCGATATAGGCGTCGTTGCTGACGGTGCTGGCGACGATAGTCGCTTCGTCGGCGTCGAAATCGGGGACCGCCGCGAGCGTCTCGCCGTCCGGGAACCGGTCGTACTCGACGGCCGAAATCGACTCGCCGAGTTCAGACGCGAGCGCGGCCGTGAGTGCCTGCGAAGATGCGCCGGGTACGAGCATACTGGTGCGTCTCTTCTGGGGGGTAAAACCGCTTTTCGTTGCGTTCAGCCACGATGCGTGTCAGCGAACCGCGACGCCGACGGCGTCGAGACCGAGTACCTGCGTTCGCCAATCGGACGCCGTCGTCCGAACACAGAACGTGCCCACGTCGGTTACGGCGTAAACAGCCCGCGCGTCGTGTGCGAGCGCGACGACCGTCTCGTCCATCGGAATCGGGTCGGAAACCCACACCTCGCCTTCGCGCGAGACGATACCATCCGGGCCGACGGCGTGGGCGCGACCGTCGGGCATCGACGCGACCGCTGTCATCCGCCCGTCGAGTGCGTCTACCCAGCCGTTTCCGAGCGTGTACAGTCCGGACTCAGTTGCGGCGAGCGGCGTTCCCTCTGCAGCGCCGAGTCGACCGGCGGGGTCCGACACGTCGTGTGCGTCGTCGAGACCGACGTGTGTCAGCCCCTCATCGCTGATGCGGTAGACGCCGTCTTCGGCCGCGACGAGACTTCCGTCGAGCGCCCGAACCTCGCCAACTTCGCCGATGTCGGTCCAGCCAGATTCGTCGAAGCGGGCGATACGGCCCGTCTCGTCGGCGGCGACGACTCTGTTACGGTGGAAGCCGACGGTCGTCGTGGGACCGAAGCCGAGTTCGTGGTAGTCGTCGCCCTGCACCAAGAGCACGTCGTCGGCAGTAGCGACGGCGACTTCGCCCGGCGAGCCAGCCACGTCTCGCGGGTCACAGCGATGGTCGATACGGAATCCCCCGACGAGGTTGTCGGACACGTCGACACCCACAACACCCACGCTGGCGGCGACGTACACCGTCTTCTTCCCCGTCTTGTCAGCGTACACCCGTTTCTCGTCGATGGAGAGGTCGAAATCAGCCATCCGTTGGTCTGCAGTTCGGTGCGGGGTTCGGAAAGGATTGTGGTCGTTCTCGGGGGTCAGTGACGGCTGAGAAACGGCGTCGAAATTCGAAGTCGCTACAGAAATTCCCGCACGTCGGAGTACCACATATCGTGGTGGTCGAGTTCGCCGAGGGCTTCGGCGACATCGACCGCGAGCACGTGCCAGCAGCGTTCGCCCTCGTCGGGGTCGAGATTGTAGATGGTGTCTTTGCACGTACACCCGCGGCCTTCGACTACGTATTCGTCGTCGTAGCCGACGACCACGTCGAAGTCGCGGTAGCGCTTCACCCGTCGCTCGGAGACGGCCTCGATGGCCGTGACGCCGCGGTCGCCGTGGGCGTCAACGATGGCCTGCACGATTGGCGGCGAGAGTTCTCCGGTTTCGGAGAGGGCTGCTCGCCAGTCGTCGACCGTATCCACGTCCGTGCCTTCGTCGCTGCCGCTGAAAACGCATTCGATGCCACCAGCGGGCACAGTAGCTAGCCATTGCCAGCACCCCACGACGCATCCCAACCGGGTTCCGCCCGCGCGGGCGACTCCGGGTATGCACGTGAGCGAGGGAGG
>NZ_JBZRPK010000727.1:0-27048 GCF_058382125.1 Haloferax sp. s1 | reverse complement strand
CACCACCCCCCCGTCGGCAGCGGGCGCCCTCACCCCCACGGTAACCCCCGTGCCCCCCCCCGCGGCGTTCCCCGCCGGCACGAATACCGAGACCGGGGGCAGGAGGGCCAAAAAAACCGACCCGCCCGTCGGACCCCCCGCGAGGGTGCTTTCGGGCAGCGGCCTGTTCGCCGCAGGGTTCACCAGCGCGACGACCGCTCCGTTGGCCGGCGCGTACGCAACCGCCGGTGCACTCGGCTGGGAGACGGACCTCTCGTCGACGAAGTTCCGCGCCGTCTGGGGTTCGATTCTGCTCGTCGGTATCGTCTTTTCGGGACTCGGTTACAGCCCGGTTGAGGCGATTCTCTTCGCGCAGGTCGCAAACGGCGTCCTGCTTCCAATCGTCGCTATCTTCCTCATCTACATTATGAACGACCGCGACATCCTCGGCAACTATGTCAACAGCACGACGCAGAACATCGTCGGTGGTATCGTTACAATCATCGTCGTCTGGCTCGGTCTCCGGACGCTCTACACGGTTGCAGGAAGCTTAGGGGTGCTCTGAATGGTAGATGAGACACGCCTCGGCGTCGATGTCGGTGGGACGTTCACTGACGTGGCCCTGTTAACCCCCGATGATGAACTCGTAACCGCGAAAGTCCCGAGCACTGACGACCAGAGCGTGGGCGTCATCGAGGGCATCGAGAAAGCCTGCACGGAGGCGGGTATCTCTCCCGCCGACGTGGACGCGTTCACGCACGCGATGACCGTTTCGGTCAACGCATTGCTCGAAGACGACGGTGCGAAGACGGCGCTCGTCACGACCGAGGGCTTCCGCGATGTCCTCGAAATCGGACGCCAAACCCGCCCCGACCTCTACGACGTGACGGTCGACAAGCCCGACCCGCTCGTCCCGCGTCGGCGACGGTTCGAGGTCTCGGAACGCGCCACTGTCGACGGCATCCAGCAGGCTGTCGACACGGACGAGGTCGAAGCACTCGCCGACGACATCCGAGAATCCGGGGCTGAAAGCGTCGCCGTCAGCCTCCTTCACGCGTATCGACATTCCGAGAACGAGCAGGCTGTCGCGGAGGTTCTTCGCGACGAACTCGACGTTCCGGTCTCGGTTTCCCACGAGGTCCTCGCCGAGTTCCGGGAGTTCGAGCGCACCTCGACCACCGCGGTCGATGCCTACGTGACGCCCGCAATCGACGCCTATCTCGGTCGGCTCGAAGCCCGTGCGGACTCACTCGGCGTCCCCGTCCCCCGAATTATGCAAGCGAACGGCGGCATCGCTCCGGCGAAGACTGTCCGAGAACACGCTGTCACGACCACCATGTCCGGTCCCGCGGCGGGTGTCGTCGGTGCTGCGGAGACGGCGACAGACGACAGTCTCGACGGACTCGTGACCTTCGACATGGGCGGCACGTCCAGCGACGTGAGCCTCGTTCGTGACGGCGACGTCGAACAGACGACCGACGCCGAAATCAACGGCCGTCCAATCAAGACGCCGATGGTCGATGTCGAGACCGTCGGTGCGGGCGGCGGGTCCGTCGCGTGGGTCGACGCGGGTAATGCGCTCCGTGTCGGTCCTCGCTCTTCCGGCGCGCAACCGGGTCCTGCGTGTTACGGCCGCGGCGGAACCGAACCGACAGTGACCGACGCGAACGTCGTCCTCGGCTACATCGGCGGCAGTTCTGCACTCGGCGGCGAACTCTCGCTGGACGTTCCCGCGGCCGAGGACGCGCTCGCGTCGCTCGCCGACGAGGCCGGTCTCGCAGATTCGCTCGAAACGGCACGCGGCGTCTACCGCGTCGCCAACGCCAACATGGCTCGCGCGATTCGGTCGGTGACGGTCGAACGCGGCCTCGACCCGCGCGGATTCGGTCTCGTCGCGTTCGGCGGCGCTGGCCCGATGCACGCCGCAGCACTCGCAGAGAGTCTCGGTATCGAGACTGTCGTGGTTCCCCGCGCCTGCGGCGTTCTCTCGGCGTACGGTTTGCTCGCGGCGGACGAAAAACACGACTCCGTGCGGACGTTCCGAACACCGCTCGAATCGATTGACGCGGCGGCGATTGAGACTGCTTACGACGAACTCGCAGACGACGTGCTCGCCGACGTTGCGACTCCCGAATCCGCGGCAGTCCGCCGCGCTGCGGACCTCCGATACGTCGGCCAGAGTTTCGAACTGACTGTCCCCGTGGACGACGAGTTCGATGCGGTGGCCGTCGAACGGCGGTTCCACGAGGCTCACGAGAGCGCGTACGGCTACCGGATGTCGGACCCGGTCGAACTCGTCAATATCAGAGCGACGGCCGTCGTCGAATGCGACTCACCGTCGGTCACCTATCGGGGCGGGACCGACGCCCGGAAGGGGAGTCGTGATGCGTTCTTTGGCGCGCGTTTTTACGACACACCAGTCTACGACCGCGACCGCATCGCTCCGGGGTCCGATGTTTCCGGTCCGGCAATCCTCGAACAGGACGAGAGTACAGTCGTCGTGCCGCCAGCGTGGCACGGAACCGTCCGCGCGGATGGGACGCTCGTCTTGACCGCGGGAGGTGACGACGAATGACCGACATCGACGCCATCACGCTCGAAATCATGCGCAACCAGTTCGAGAGCGTCGCCGAGGAGATGGGGCAGGTGCTCATCACCTCGTCGTACTCCCCGAACATCAAGGAGCGCCGTGACTGCTCGACCGCGTTGTTCGACGCCGAGGGTCGCCTCCTCGCGCAAGCCGAACACATTCCGGTTCACCTCGGCGCGATGCCCGAGGCCGTGACGACGGTGCTTGAATACGACCCCGAACCCGGCGACGTGTTCGTCCTCAACGACCCGTTCGAGGGCGGAACGCACCTGCCGGACGTGACGATGGTCTCGCCGCTCACGGTGGACGACGAGATACTGGGATACGCCGTCTCTCGGGCGCACCACGCCGACGTGGGTGGCATGACTCCCGGCAGTATGCCCGCCGGTGCTCGCGAAATCTATCAAGAGGGCCTTCGCCTCCCACCGGTTCGACTCGTCACGGCAGGCGAAATCAACGACGACGTGCTGTCGCTCCTCTTGGCCAACGTTCGAAATCCGAGTGAGCGCCGCGCCGACATTCGGGCGCAAATCGCCGCCAACGAGCGGGCCGAAGAACGGCTTTCGGACCTCATCGACGAGCACGGGAGAAAACAGGTCGTCGCCTCGTTCGACGCGGTCATGGACTACTCGCGCGACCGGGTGACTGCGGAACTTCGCGACCTGCCGGATGGTGAGTACCGCGCCCGTGACGTGCTCGAAGGCGACGGCGTCACCGACGACGATATCCCAATCGAAGTCAGTGTAACTGTCGACGGTGAGTCCATTCACGTCGATTTCGAGGGTACCGCTCCACAGGTCGCTGGCAACGTGAACGCCCCGTTCGCCGTCGCAAAGAGCGCGGTCTATTTCGTCGTTCGCTGCGTCACCGACCCGGAGATACCGCCGAATCAAGGCTGTTACGACCCAATCGACGTGCACGTCCCCGAAGGGTCGCTTTTGAACCCGGCTCCACCTGCCGCCGTCGTCGGCGGCAACGTCGAGACGAGCCAGCGCGTGACCGATGTCGTCTTCACCGCCTTCGCGGCGGCGGCACCGGAGCGCGTCCCCGCGCAGGGACAGGGAACGATGAACAATCTCACTATCGGCAGTCGCTCCGGCGGTGAGGATGGATTCACGTACTACGAAACCATCGCCGGCGGCTTCGGCGGCCGAGCGAGCGGCGACGGCATGGACGGCGTTCAAGTCGGTATGACGAACACGCTCAATACGCCAATCGAAGCGCTCGAAGCGGAGTACCCGCTTTTCGTCGAGCGGTACGGTCTCCGAGAGAACAGCGGCGGGCGCGGGACATACCGTGGCGGACTCGGTATCATCCGGTCGGTGACCGTCGAGACGGATGCGACCGTCTCACTGCTGACCGAGCGCCGCCGAGTTGCGCCAAAGGGAGTCGCCGGTGGCGAAGATGGTACTGTTGGGAAGAACGTCCTTTCCGACCCTGAACCGGGTGATACCGATGAAACGTTACCCGCCAAGGTGACGCGGGATGTGCCGTCGGGGACGACGATAACCGTCTTTACCCCCGGCGGTGGCGGATACGGTGACCCGGCCGACCGCAACCCGGACGATATCGAACGGGACCTTGCCGACGAGAAACTGTCGGAGCGGAGCTGAGACTCACTGGTGAGAGTTCCGGCCTGAAAATACCTATTTCTCTGTTATCTGTTTGACTGCTTGTCCCGTTCGCGGGCATCAAATCGATACTATAGTCGTTATCGATGAATTTCTCTCGACAATACAGTTATATTCTGACAGGCGTACTATTCTGTAAGCCAACCGTGAATCAAAGCCTGAACGACACTCCTTCGACGACCGGTGATGAGTCGGAATAGTTCTCGGACTCGCGAGCGAATTTATGCGACGTTTGCCGACTCGTCACTCGACTTCGAGGAGTCTGTACAGCACTCACTCGAAATTGTGGCTGACTTTCTCGGCGTAGAGTACGGGTTCTTGACCCGTATCACCGACGGCGAGCAGCGAATCCAGCAGGCGATTGGTTCGCACGAACTCATCCAGCCCGGCGAGTCGTGCCCGCTGGAGGAAGCCTATTGTCGGCGAACAATTCAGATGGAAGAGAAGTTAAGCGTTCAGGACGCCGAAGCATCGCCTCAGATTCCATCCAACGCGTTCGAGACGTTCAATCTGGGGTGTTATATTGGTACGAAAATCACCGTCGACGACGAGGTGTACGGAACGGTCTGTTTCGGCGACACGACACCCCGAAACGAGCCGTTTCCCGAGAGAAAAGCACTCCTCGTCGAACTCCTCGGACAGTTGATTTCACAGGCACTCGAACGGCGCGCGTACGAAACGAAACTCGAAGAACGAAACCGCCGCCTCGAAGCTGAACGACAACGGTTCAAAGAAATCACCGAGACGACGTTCGACATCATTTACCGAACCGATTTAGCGGGACAGTTCACGTACGCCTCGTCGTCGGCCGAACGAATCATCGGCTACCAGCCTGACGAGTTGTTGGGCACGCAGTTCATCGATTATATCTGCGAGTCGTCGGTTCCGAAGACACTTGCGGCGTTCAATCGCGTCTTAGACGGCCACTACATCGAACAACTCGAAGCCGAATTCAACACCAAAACTGGCGAGACAGTCGTGCTGGAGATTAACGCTCGACCTGTCTACCACGATGGCGAACTTCTGTTGGTGCAGGGTGTCGCCCGGGATATCACGAGACGGGTCGAACAGGAACGCGAACTCCGGATTCAACACCGGGCTATCGAAGACACACATATCGGTATCACGATTGCCGATGCGTCGCTTCCGGGTTACCCTGTTGACTACGTAAACGAGGCGTTTGAGCGACTGACTGGGTATACGGGAGCTGAACTCGGGGGGAAGTCGTATCACACATTCCTGCCTGAAGATGTCGACTCGAACGTTCGAGACGAGATTCGGAACAGTCTGGACGTCGGTGAGTCGATTTCGTTCGAACTGCTCATCACCCGAAAGGATGGCACGCCATTGTGGTGTCGGACTACTATCAGCCCCGTCACGGACGACCAAGGCGAGGTGACACACTTTGTCGGCTTCCACGAGAACGTCACGGAGCAGGAACGGACTGTCCGTCTCGTCGAACTGCTCAACCGGGTCTTACGACACAATCTGCGGAATAGCATGAACGTCATTCTCGGTAACGCCGACCTCTTGCGTGACCCCGCAGTGGCTGATGTGGCCGCCGCTCGGATACGTCGACGGGCTGACTCGCTGGTCCAATTAAGTGAGCGTGCACGCGAGTTAAAACAATACGCGCAGCGCGACCGGAGCCCGACCCGTCTCGACCCTGCTACACTCCTTTCTCGAATTGTCGAGGAACACGAACACGCATTTCCTGATGCTTCCATCGAGACTGACATTTCCACCGAACGGGGAATCTGTGCGGGGAGCGAACTCGAACAGGCAATCTCGGAACTCGTGACGAACGCGCTTACACACCACCCCTCGGATTCAGCACACGTCTCTCTCTCGGTGTCCGATGCCGACGACCAGGTCTACATCGAGGTGATTGACGACGGCCGGGGCATCTCACCAAGTGAAACGGCGTTCGTCGAGGAGGGCCACGAGACGGAGTTAGAACACGGCAGTAGTATGGGTCTGTGGTTGGTTAACTGGATTGTCACCCGATACGGGGGGTCGTTCCAAATCGGACCAATCGACAACCCAACCGAAACGGGAACGCGTGCGACGCTCCTCGTTCCGGCCATCGACGACGAGATGACCGTCGAAGAGGCTGCACAGCCACCGACCGCACTCTTTTGGTAGGTCGTCCTGGATAGCGAACTCCGGGTTACTCTTCAGTCGAAAAATGACCCAGTTCCCGGTACGTTTCCCGCGCCGTCTGGCAGTTCTTCAATAGTTAACGCAGATTGTGATAAATAGAGGATAAAACTCGTGTGAGCTATCGGCTTCTATACTCGCTGGAGGAACGTGCGTAACTCAGCATATGCTGCGTCGTACTGGTCGTAGAACACTCAATGTCCGGCTTCGGGGATATGAACGAGTCGTCCGTTAGCTAACTTGTCGGCAATATCGAGGTCCTTGACCCGTCGTTCGAGGTCGGTGTCGGATTTCAGTACGAGCGTCGGACACGTAATCTCGGTAAACGCGTCCCCCAACTGCGGGTAGCCTTCGCGTGCGATTTCCGCAATCGCCTGACGACACTCGGAATCCGCAACTGCAAGACGCCGAGCTAAACTCGGCTCTCGTTCTGGATAGTCTGCCGTGATTTCCCCGACTGGTCTGTCTGAACACTCTTGCACGTGCTCACGGACTATGCGTGCTCGCTCGCCGGGACCTATGTCGGGAGCGCCGTACATACCTGCGGGGTCTTCTAAGATGATCGCACGCGGGAGGTCGGGTTTCTTGGCGGCCGTCCACGCGACGGTCGAGCCACCCATCGAGTGGCCGAGTAGAATCGGATGTACGAGGTCGAGTGCGTCTATGAGTTCCAAGAGGTCTAGTCGTCCGCGAGATCGGCAACGAGTGGCTCCCAACACCTGCCGTTGTTGTAGAACCCGTGAGCCATGACAAGTGGTGGACCGCTCCCTGCTCGGTAGTACTGTAACCCGACTCCGTTGACGTGTACCGTGTCTGTTGTCCAACTATCCGGGTGGTTCATACGAACACAAATTTTGTATCTGAAATAAACATATCGAGCCGGGAACCGTACTTAGGTCGACTTGCTGAGAGTGTACACCGCCGGTTGTGTCCGAACGAAATTGTCAGAAAACAGCACTATGTGGGGCCTCGGTCATGTACTTCCTTTCGACGGTCGACTACCAACCGAATGGTGCGGTCGACACGCACACCAGTTGTGTGTATTATAGACTATTCTACTATGGTTGTACCACTGCCTCTCGTTCGAACATTGTAAACATTCTAAAATTTGTATATGGGACTGAAGTCTCTCCTGCTATTATCTCTCTCATCGTCGTCGAGTTGGGGAGGCGACTCTACACGGGGAAAGGTACTAAACCCTGAATACTACTGATACCTACGAATCGCTAGATGCCATCTCCCGTGGCGAGTTATTGGAGATAAAACATTCTGTGTAATAGTCCGCTGTCCAGACAGTTTTCTAAAGGCGTGATCTCACGAATATATTGTAAAAAATAAACAATACTATATCTCCGTCGTTGATGCCATATATGGAATGTATCGCCCGGGACTCACTTTCTGTTGCTGAATAGTCTTATCACTGTGAGTACTATTATCTGAGTGTGTATCCGTCAGCCCGTGTGGTTTGTGAGTGAATCGCGTCGATACGAGCGTTCGGGCTTTCCATTACAATTGTACTGTTGTAATTCATTCTCCCACTCTTTTTCACACCACTCAGTCGAGAAACTGTGTCGCTATCCATCGATTGAACTGTACTCGTAGTACTGGTTTCGAACCTCGATCTCGTTTTTGCTGTATCGCAGTATGTTCAGTAGGTCGGCCATGTACCCCGGCGTGAACCTGTCTCGCGGTCCGGTAACCCCGATTGATGCCTCGACATTTTCGTCCCCGTCGAGAATCGGGACGGCAATTCCCCGAATCCCGCGCAGGTGTTCTTCGTCGTCCATTGCGTACCCCTGTTGACGAACTCGGCTGAGTTCGCGTTCGAGTTCTTGGGGTGCTGTGAACGTCTGGCTCGTTCCTTTGGAGAGACCGTGCCGCTCGACAATCTGCTTCCGTCGGTCCTCCGGAAGGTATGCTAAAATAGCTTTCCCGAGCGATGTCCAGTGCATCTCGGCGTGGTTCCGGCGGGGCAGCCGGCCGGCGGCGGCCGTTCCACCTGTGCTTCGGTAGGGGCGGGCGCGCTTTCCGTTCTCTGCGATGGCGGCCCCGCGGATTCCGCCTGGCGGCCGGGTGAGCTGGTCGCCCTTATTTCGGAGGAGTCGCGCGTGGTCCGGTTGCGGGCGATCGCTCCCGCCGCCCTCCAGAACCCGAAATGACCGCCGGTACTGTCCCGCTTCCTTGACGACAAAGCCCTGTTCTACGAGCGTGTTCAAGTGGATGTAAATCGTGCTCGTCGGGATGTCGACCACCGAGGCGAGGTCGGAGAGTCCAGTCGGCTCTACCTCCCCGAGCGCCGAGAGTATCTCGAACGCCGTTTCGACCGAGCGTATTGTTTTATCGTTACCAGTTGTCATGGTAGTGTATTTTTCGCACTGGTTGAAAAGGTTTCCTTCACTATCCAAGATATATTCAACAGCGTTGAAAAAATGCGTAGCGGTAATTGGAAATGGCAACGAATCGCTCGAACCACTGGTATTTTTCGGACCTCGTGTTCTTGCATTCCATGATGAATGTTAACTCATATATTGGTACGAAGTGAACTGTTCGGCCTGATGTCCGGGTAGGAGCGCTCGTGCTGCGGATTGATTCACTGTCGGAGAATCTGGTCCGATTTTATCATTTTCGACCATGTTGAAACTGCGGTCGCGGAGGAATCAGTGACCGACCGAAATTTGTCCGTAGCGGTCCGCAGATACGGCTGGAGTCCTAATTTGCACAAACAGGCTGCTTCGCTCGGTATACACTGTGTTTCCTCCCTCACTGCAACTGAGACGGTGTCCTATCTCACATCTGTCTCCCTCGAACACGGACCAGCAGACATGCGTTTTCCCAATGAAGCCTTTCAATACGGTTGGTAGAACGGTTTTTGCATCCACTGCCAACATTTATTATTCAGGATAGTGCATTATCCTTCACCCTATATGAGCAAGGTTACACTATCGAACGTCAGCAAAGTGTACGACGATTCCATCCTTGCAGTCGAGGGCTTGGACCTCACTGTGGAGGATGGCGAGTTCGTCGTCGTCGTCGGCCCATCCGGTTGTGGGAAATCGACGACGCTTCGGATGGTCGCGGGGCTTGAGACCGTTTCTGGTGGTGAGATATCCATCGGGGATACCGTCGTCAACGACGTCCGGCCACAAGACCGGAACATCGCGATGGTGTTCCAGTCATACGCATTGTACCCGCACATGACCGTGCGCGAGAATATGTCGTTCGGGCTTCGGCTCGCGGGTGAGCGCGACGACGAAATCGAAACGCGCGTCGAGGACGCCGCTGAGATGCTGGAGATATCCGAACTCTTGGATGACTTACCCAAACAACTCTCCGGCGGGCAACAGCAACGAGTTGCGCTGGGGCGTGCCATCGTTCGCGACCCCGATGTCTTCCTGATGGACGAACCACTGTCGAATCTGGACGCAAAGTTGCGGACGCAGATGCGCACCGAAATCCAGCGAATCCAAGAAAACCTCGGTGTCACGACGATATACGTCACGCACGACCAGACGGAAGCGATGACGATGGCCGACCGTATCGTCATTCTCAACGACGGCAAGCTTCAGCAAGTCGACCCGCCGGAGCGATGCTACGACGAACCGAACAACGAGTTCGTCGCCGGCTTCATTGGCTCGCCATCGATGAACTTCTTCGACGTGACCGTTACCGCTGCCAACGAGGGTGCACACTTCGAATCGCCGAGCTTCGAATTCGCGCTCGACGTCGATGTCCCGTCGGGAGAGTACACCCTTGGGGTACGACCGGAAGACCTCACCGCCGAACGAGAGGGTGGGTACATCGATACGATTGTCGACGTGGTCGAGCCGGTTGGCTCGGATAACTTCCTCTACCTCAAAACAACTCGCGAATCGTCCGAAGTGATTGCGCGGGTCGAGAGTGAGTTCCGTCCAGCGGTCGACGACGAGATTACACTCGGGTTCGATATCGACGATATGCATCTCTTCGATGTCGACGGAGCGCGCGTGCCGGTAAACGAGCTACAGATAACGGATTCAGCCTAATATGATGTACAATACGATTGGTCGAGGCGAGCACGAATGGGCGGGAATGACGGCAAGGGAAGTTCGGGAGACCGGGTCTCAACCGGGTTCTATCTTGGTTATTCCAGTTGGCAGCATCGAACAACACGGACATCACCTTCCGGTCGTCACTGATTCTCTTCTCGTCGAAGCGATGGTCGATGCCGCACTCGAACGACTTGACGACGTTCCGGTCGTCGTCTCGCCCACGGTTTGGAGTGGCTTCTCGCCGCATCACCTCACGTTTGGCGGGACGCTTTCACTCGACTTCGAGAACCTCCGTGCGATATTAGAAGATATCGCAAGTACCGGTCTCGAAAACGGATTCGATGCCGTGCTGTTCGTCAACGGCCACGGTGGCAACGGACCGCTCATCGGATCGGTCGTCAGCACGGTCGGCGTGGAGGCTGACGCCGAGGTCCTTGGAACGACGTACTTCGAACTGGCATCCGACCGGATCGAGGCGCTCCGAGACAGTGAGACCGGTGGGATGGCCCACGGGGGTGAGTTCGAAACGTCGCTTATGCTTGCACTCCGTCCGGACCTCGTCGGTGACTCCTCGGAACGCGATGGTGAGACGTTAGACGAACAGTACCAGTGGGCTGGACAGGACCTGCTTGATGGCGGTTCTGTCGGTGTGTACCGGTCGTTTGATGTGTACTCTGACTCCGGTGCAATCGGTTTACCTGAAAAGGCCAGCGCTGAGAAAGGGGAACGGATTCGGTCGATTATCGGGGAAGAACTCGCTTCGCTGTTGCGTACTATCCACGAACACAACGCGTAAACTGCACTGAACGCACTACTGACAAAAATAGAATATGAACATAAACAATTATATATGCGGGAGTAAGTGGTAGCAATGATGCGAAAAGATACCAAAGGGCAGCCTAGTGAGCAGTCTCTGGACCGTCGTCAACTCCTTCAGGCACTCGGTGCTGGCGGGATGATTGCTATCGCCGGGTGTACCGGCGATGGAAACGGCGATGGGACTGGCACTGCCGACGGCAACAGCGGTGACGGCGGAAACGGTGACGACGGTGGACAGAGTATCCAGTTCCTCACGATGGGAGTTGGTGACAACATCAAGCAGTTCTTCGAGGAGAACAACGCTGCCTTCGAAGAAGAGTACGGGGTCAACGTAGAGTTCACGAGCGTGACGTGGGACAATGCACGTCAAACGGTGAACAACCGCGTCGACGGGGGACAGGCACCGGACGTGAGTCGGTGGCCTGCGCGCTGGATTCCGCAACTCGTCGGGAAGGGTGCACTCGAACCAGTCGACGACCTGATGGACGGCGAATTCGGCGAGAAGTTCGCCGAAGGGGTTGCCAACGGGACGATGTACAACGGCTCTCACTACGGTGTACCGTGGGCGGCTTCGAACAAGTGTCTCTACTACAACAAGGACGTGTTCGAGGCTGCCGGACTCGACCCGGAGAACCCGTCGCTGGACACGTGGCAGGACATGTTGTCCGCCGCGAAGACGATTACCGAAAGCGGCGAGGTGAGTGTCCCGGCACTCGGCCTTGCCGGGGCTGACGCCATCGAGACCGGGTCGCAGTACTACCATTACCACTGGTCGTACGGTGCAGACCTGGTTGACGACGAGGGGATGCCGGTCGTCAATTCGGACGGAGCCGCCGAAGCGCTCTCGTTCTACGCCGACCTTCACCTCGAACACGGCGTGACGCAGGCCTCGCCGCTGTCTTCGACCCGCCAGGACATCCGGCAGTTGTTCGAGAACGGTGACCTTGGGATGGTCATCGGCCACGTGTACACGGGACTCAACATTACCGAATCCCAGGAGAAGGGCGAAGTCGACTTTGAGTACGGTATCGCCCAGGTCCCAAAGGGTCCGGAGGGACGGTACAGCCTCTTTACCATCGACACGCTCGGCATCCTGAGCCAAAGCGAGCACAAGGACATCGCACGGGACCTGATTCGGTTCTACTTCGACGAGGAACGGCGGTTCCAGTACTCGAAGCAGAAGGGGTTCCTCCCGGTCGTTAAAGCGGTCGGCGAACGGGAGTACTTCTCCGAGTCGAAAAACTGGGGACCGTTCGTCGAGGCGGGCCAGTATGCCCGTGCCCGGCCGAAGCTCAGTAATTTCAGCCAGTTCAACGACCGGATGGTCCAGGCGATTCAGGAGGCGCTTGCGGACCAAAAAAGCCCGCAAAAAGCCCTGGATGACGCCCAGAGCGACCTCGAAGATGCAATGAGCTAAAATGGAACACCATGAGTCTCGCTGAAGAATATTCCAAGACGGACGGGGAATCACGTCTCTCTCAGTCCATCGCACACCTCAAGCAAAACCGGCGCGCCTACTTCCTGATAGCGCCCGCTGCAGTATTTCTGCTCGCCGTCGTCGGCTACCCGATACTGGAGACGTTCCGTCTGTCGTTGTACCGCTCACCGGCCGACTCGACTATCGAGACGTTCGTCGGCCTGCAGCACTACGTCGAAATCGTCAACAGCGACATCTTCTACCGGCTCCTCTGGCAGACGGGGCGCTGGGTGCTGGTTGGTGTCGCCGGCAAGACGCTCCTCGGACTGCTCATCGCGGTTCATCTGAAGAACGATATTCAGGGTCGGAAGTTCTTCCGAACGGCATTCCTCATCCCGTGGGGGATTCCGTATGCCATCTCTGCGGTCGTGTTCCGGTGGATAGAACACCCGCAGTTCGGCTACCTCAACGCGGTGCTCCTCAAGCTTGGCGTGATAGACCAGGGAATCGGTATCCTCGGGAATCCCGATATCGCGTGGCTTGGTGTCGTCGTCGCCGACGTCTGGATCGGAACGCCGTTCATGGCGATTATCTTCCTCGCTGGACTGCAATCGATTCCGCAGGACCTGTATGAGGCGGCCGCAATCGACGGGGCCGAGCGGTGGCACCAGTTCCGGTACATCACCCTGCCGCAGCTCAAGAGCGTCATTCTGATGGCCACGCTGCTATCGACCATCTGGACCTTCGTCAGCTTCGACGTCATCTGGACGATGACCGGTGGGGGTCCGATTAGTACGACTGCGACGCTGGTCATCCATATCTATCAGGTTGGATTACAGAACGGGAACCTCGGTCGCGGCGCTGCCTACAGCGTCATCGGGTTCCTGTTCCTCCTCCTGTTCGCCATCGTCTATCTGCGGGTGTACACCCGAGGAGGTGACGAACTATGACGATGGCGGGCCACAACAGAACCGGCCTCCGGCGGGTCAGAGTCTACGGCGTCCTCATCGCGTTGCTCGGAGTCATGATGTTCCCGTTCTACGCCATGTTCTCCAGTACGTTCAAGCCCGAGGCCGAGATTTTCTCGGCCCCGGCGACGCTGGTCCCATCAGACCCGTCTGTCGGGGCGTACCTCGATGTCTGGACACAGACCGACGTCGTCCTGTGGGTCGCCAACAGCTTCGTCATCTCGTTGGGGACCGTCGTCCTGACGCTCCTGCTCGCAATCCCGGCCGCGTACTCGTGTGCACGGAACGATTTCGTCGGGAAGCGGACGTTCCTGCTCGCCGTGCTCGTCGTCCAGATGTTCGCGCCGGTCGTGCTCATCGTCGGGCTCTTCGACGTTATCACCCAACTCGGTCTGTTCAACACCTACCTTGCGGTGATAATCCCCGCGGCGGCCTTTACCCTGCCGTTCAACATCTGGATGCTCTACGGCTATTTCAAGACGGTTCCCGTCGAACTCGAAGAGTCGGCTCGTATCGACGGTGCCAGCCAGTTCCAGATACTCACGAAAATCGTCCTTCCGCTGACCAAGCCCGCACTCGTCGCCAGCATCACCTACACGTTCCTGTACGCGTGGAACCGACTGCTGTTCGTGCTGACGTTCCTCACCGACAGCGGGAAGTACAACATTCCGCGCGGGGTCTTCTCGATGGTCGGGGCGCTCCAGACCGACTGGCGGATGATGCTGACTGTCTCAGTCATCGGTATCATTCCGCTTTTGGTCCTGTTCGCCTTCCTCGAGCAGTACATCGTCGCCGGAATGACTGCCGGTGCGGTCAAGGAGTAAGCCAGCACCGCACAGCCTGCCTCCCTTCTCTCTTCCCCAACCTCCCTTCACCTTTATTACCGCTCCAGTGGACGGCTTCGTATGGAATTCGCCATCTGGGCGTACCCGTGGGACCTTTCCGAGGAGGGTCCCGACCGGGTCACGGCTCGACTCACCGAACTGGGAATCGACGAACTAAACCTTGCGACTAATTATCACGCTGTGCAGGCTTTCTCGCCACACAACCCCGAACGACGGACGTTCTTCGCGCGTGCGAGTTCGTACTTCCAACCCGACGACGGGTACGGGCGACTCGAACCGGTCCCGTACGAGGGGATGTCCGGCGACTGGATTGACGAAATCGCGGCCGGGCTTGGCGACATTCGGTTGAACTCGTGGACGGTCGGCTGTCACAACTCGCGGCTCGGGATGCGCCACCCCGATGTGACGTTAACGTCGGCCCACGGCGACGATTTGGTGTTCGGACTCTGTCCGTCGAACCCCGACGTACAGCACTACTTGACCGCACTCGTCCGCGATTTAGCTGCTCGCGAACACTTCGACCGTATCGAACTGGAGACGTTCGACTACTTCTACGGCACCGGATTCGGCTGGCACCACCAGAAGATTCACGCGCAACTCGGGACGCTCGGCGAGTTCTTACTCGGACTGTGTTTCTGTGACCACTGCCGGAGTACCGCGGCGGACGCCGGACTCGACGTCGAACAGGCCAGAAGGACTGTTGCTGAAACGCTCGATGCGGTCGTTGCTGGGACGATTCCGGGCGACCTCTCTCCCGAGCGATGGCTCCGTGAGCACGACGTAGTCGCCGACTACGTCGACATTCGTGAAGAGACGCTGGCTGACCTCTACGCAGAACTGTCGGCGTCCAGCGGGTCGACGCCGCTCGGCTATTACGTCGGCGCACCCGAACCCGGACGAGAGTGGATGGTCGGCGCAAACCTCGACCAGTTATCCGAGCACGTCGATTACTACTGCCTTCCGGCGTACGAGTCGTCGAGAAACGCGGTGATGGATGCGTATCGAACCGTCGATGCATTGACCCCGGATGTCCCGCTTCACGTGGGGCTTCTTCCGGGCCACCCGGCGATACACGACGAGGCGACCCTCGTCGAAATCGTGGATGCGCTTCGGGTTGCGGGCGTCCCCCGTGTTTCCTTCTACAATTACGGGCTGTTACCGGAGCACTCCCTCGACTGGATTCGGGCGGCAACAGACACTGCCACGTTGTAACAAACGATACTTTCTTACTGCCACCCGGTACAACCATTGGTATGGAGATAACCGACGTGACAGCGGTTACTGTAGATGTTCCGTTGACCAATCTCGACGAACCCCTTGGTATCGGTCCGTACACCACGAACCACGGGGAACTCGAATCGATGGAGCGTGTACTCGTCCGCGTCGATACGGACGAAGGAATCGCTGGCTGGGGGGAAATGCGCGTGTTCCTTTCGCCGTCCGCCACCGAATCGATTATCGAGGAGGGCGTCGGCCCGATGATTACCGGGCAATCGCCGTTCGAAATCGAGCGGCTCCGTCGGCAAGTGTTCGTCGAATACACGAACGTCGATATGTTCTTCGCCGCCGTCGAGACGGCTTGTTGGGATATCGTTGGGAAGGCGCTCGACCGCCCCGTCTACGAACTCCTCGGTGGGTGGACTGCTCCGACACAGAGCTCCCTCCGTCACCGAGAGAACGTGGGTGCCAACGACCTGACCCCGGAGAAGGTTCCAGTTGCGTTCTGTCTCGGAATTCTCTCACCCGAGGAATCTCGCGTCAAAGCACGAGAGGCGCTGGAGGCCGGATTCGACGTTCTCAAGACGAAAGCTGGCAAGGATTGGCGGCAGGACGTTGCGCGAATCAAAGCGATGCACGACGAGACGGACGGACAACTCGAATTCCGTCTCGACCCCAATCAGGGGTGGACCCTCGACCAGGCGGTTCGCGTCGGGGCGATGCTGGAAGACGAGGGAATCTACCTCCAGTACCTCGAACAGCCGATTCGAGTGGATTCGCACACGTCGCTGGCGAGGTTGCGGCAGCGTCTGCGGCAACCCATCGCACCGAACGAAGACACCTACATCTCGCACAACATCTCCTCGCTGGTCGAGGCCGGCGCGATGGACGTTGGCGTCATCGACCTCACCCCGGCCGGTGGTATCAGTGGACTTCGCCAGCAAGCAGCAATACTCGAAGATGCGGGCGTTCCGTTCACGCACCACTGCGCGTTCGACCTCGGGATTCGGACGGCCGCAATCCTCCACGCCGTCAGCGGAATCCCTGGGTTCTCACTCCCGCCGGACTCGACGTATTACGCGTGGGAAGGGGACATCATCGAAGAACCGTTCGAAGTCGTAGACGGTTGCCTGCCCGCCCCGACCGGTCCGGGTCTCGGCATTTCGGTCGACCTCGATGCCATCGAAGCGTACCGGATATAATGGGACACCATGACAAGGTTCAAGAGGTGCGACCGCATCGATTCTCCCGCTATGGTTGAGTTATCACTACGAGACCGTCCGGCAATCGTCACCGGTGCATCCCGTGGCATCGGCCGTGAAATCGCGGCGCGGTTCGCAGAAGCCGGTGGGGATGTCGCCATCTGTTCGCGGTCCTACGACGATGTCGAACCGGTGGCTGAAGAACTGACTGCCGCACACGCCGGGCGAGTCGTCCCTGTCGAGTGCGACGTGACCGACCGCGACGAGATCCGGAATCTAGTCGATACTACGATTGACGAGTTCGGCGATATTCGAGTCTTGGTGAACAACGCCGGCGGTTCGGACGAGTCGGCCAACACCATCCACCGTTGTGACGAAGCGGCGTTCGAATGGATGGTCGACCTGAACCTGAAGAGTCAATTCCTGTTGAGCAAAGAGGTGCTCCCGGCCATGGTTGCCTCCGGTGGAGGCTCGATGGTTCATATGGGGTCGGTCAATGGACTCTTCGGCATTGGACTCTCCGGCTACTCGGAAGCGAAGAGCGGACTCCTCTCGATGTCCCGAAACATTGCCGCCCATTACGGTCAACACGGCATCCGCTCGAACGTCATCTCCGCGGGGACGATTGAAACCGCCAACCGACGCGAGGAGATGGAGAGCACGGAGGGTCGGACGGGCGAATCAAGCGCCCGGGACCGCTGGCTCGACCAGTATCCACTCGGGCGGTTCGGAACTCCCGACGAAGTCGCAGATACGACGCTGTTCCTTGCGTCTGAGATGTCCAGCTTCATAACCGGTGAGAATCTCGTACTCGACGGCGGTCTCACGACGAGCCTCCCGACGTCGTTTATCAACGAGATATACCAGACGGATGAGATTCCCGCACGAGAATAACCAACTCCTACCAATTCAGTCCCAATGAAAGAGCTAACAACAGACGAGGCACCGGACAGTATCGGCCCATTCTCACAGGGGGTTGTCTCCGGAGACCGAATCTATGTCTCCGGGCAAGGCCCCGTCGACCCGGAAACCGGCGAAGTCATCTCCGGCACTCCGGGCGAACAAACCGAGCGGACACTGAAAAACATCGAAGCCATCCTCGAAGCAGGCGATGCGTCGCTTGCAGACGTGGTGAAGGCAACGGTGTTCCTGAAGGACATGCGGTATTACGACGAGGTAAACGAGGTCTACGGGGAACACATGTCGTCTCCGTACCCTGCTCGGAGCGCGGTCGAAGTCGTGAAACTCCCCGTCGACATCGACGTAGAGATAGAGGTAGTCGCCGAGGTGTGAGTCAGAACGAGCCATACCGCAATTAGTGACAAACGTTTGGAACACCTCATCAAAACAGTCGACATACCGTGACAGGGACGCGATTTCACGTTGGGGAACCGGGCTACTCGCAGTCTTATTCTTTGCCGCGTTTCGCCGACTTCCGACTCAGTCGTCGTGCGCAGCAGCGACGGCATCGACGAACGCACGGGCGTTCGCAGTAAGTTCTTCGTAGTCTCCCCGTTCGATAGCGTCGCCGTCGACGAGTGAACTCCCGACACCGACGGCGGTCGCACCGGCGTCGACGAATGTGCCGACATTGTCGAGTGAGATGCCGCCGGTTGGGACAGTCGGGATATGCCCAAGTGGTCCCTGTAGCGAGGAGACGAACTCCGGACCGAGCGACGACGCCGGGAACACTTTCACCATGTCGGCTCCGGCGGTGTATGCGTCGACAGCTTCAGTCGGTGTCGCTACACCGACGATAGAGGGGGCACCGTAGCGATTCGCGGTTTTCACCGTCTCTGCATCGAACGACGGGGTGACGATGAACTCGGCTCCAGCGAGCATCGTCGCCCGCACGGTTTCGTTGTCGAGAACTGTCCCTGCGCCGACGACGACCTCGTCGGACGTGAACGTCGAGGAGATGTCTCGAATCATTTCGAGTACGCCGTCGGTGTTCGCCGTCACCTCGACGACGGAGACGCCACCTCGCTGAAGTGCATCGACGGTCTCGATTGCCGTATCCGGGTCTGTACCACGAACGATTGCGACGATACCCGTCTCTACGATTCGCTGGGCGATGTTTGCGGACATTACGCATATCAGGGCGACACACCTCTTAATTTTCGGGGTACAGGCGGGAATCTGTACGGGGTTGCTGGCTTGCTCAGTTCGTAGCAAACATCGTCGAAAACAGAGGAATTATCCCGCAACTCCGTGAGGAACGAGTATGGTGACCACCCCTCAGGAGAGTGAACACTGTGACGGCTGACCTCGTGACGTTTGGTGAGACGATGCTCCGACTCTCACCACCACGCGGAAGTCGATTGGAGACGACAGAGACGCTTCGGTTCAGTACGGCCGGTGCGGAGTCGAACGTGGCAATCGCTGCGAGCAGGCTCGGTGTTGACACCACGTGGATTTCGAAACTCCCCGATTCGGCACTTGGTCGCCGAGTCGTCACCGACATCCGCCAACACGGGGTTGCCCCGGAAATCGTCTGGACGGACCAGCATCGTCAGGGGACCTACTACCTCGAACACGGTGGCGAGCCGAGAGGAACTTCGGTCGTCTACGACCGCAGCGATGCTGCGGT
Organism: Haloferax sp. s1; assembly: GCF_058382125.1. NCBI lineage: Archaea > Methanobacteriati > Methanobacteriota > Halobacteria > Halobacteriales > Haloferacaceae > Haloferax > Haloferax sp. s1. Next base: position 7,601 of record NZ_JBZRPK010000727.1, on the reverse strand, counting down.
AACGACAGCCACGCCCGAAGAACTGCCGACCGATACTGTCGAGGAAGCAGCCTACTACTATACGAGCGGCATCACGCCGGCGCTATCGGACCAACTCCGAGAGACGACGCGCGTCCTGCTCGAAACCGCACAGTCCGCAGGGACGACGACCGTCTTCGACCTGAACTACCGGACGAAACTCTGGACGCCAACCGAGGCCCGCGCGACGCTCGAATCGTTGTTCCCCTACATCGATGTCCTCGTCGTCGCGGAACGCGATGCACGAAACGTCCTCGGACTCGACGGTGACGCTTCGGCGATTGCGACGGCGCTGGACGACCAACACGGCTTCGAGACGGTTCTCGTCACGCGTGGTGACGAAGGTGTGTTGGCGCTGTCCGATGGGAGGGTATACGAGCAGGGCGCGTTCGAGACTGAAACCTTCGACCCGATTGGGACTGGAGACGCGTTCGTCGGCGGCTATCTCGCGTCGCGGATTCGCGGGGACCCTCTCACGACTGCACTCGAACAGGGTGCTGCAACTGCGGCACTCAAACGGACGCTCGATGGAGACTTGGCGGTCGTCACTCAGCAGGAAGTTGACCGCGTACGGGAGCAATCGAGCGGCGGTATCAGTCGCTGAGACCACCGCTATCGAGTCGGTAGGACGACACAATCAGCGGCGGTTAGCATTAACATTGCCTCGAAATCCGCCTTGGTCTTGGCTATGTTTCCCTTTCCTATTGCCGTCTCATGATGTCTAATTATTTGACATCTGCTGATTTCTTATTCATTGTTCTTGTGCACAAATAGCACTATTCGACTGCGGACCTTCGAATTGTTTCTCCCTCCAGAATTGAGGTGGCTGTCGATACGTATTCTGGGGACCCATTCCTATTTTCCGCTGTGGTTTCAGTTGACATAGTCGTCCCGTCTACTCTCCCTATCCGTGGAGAGTCTGTCTAATAGTCACAGACATTAAAGAGAGATCTCGCGTCTGAGAGGGCATATCTATCAGTTAGTCGGTACGAAACACGGCAGCCGAACTAACACTGTATTATCCAACTGATTCGACATCGATGATTCACTTGGTTTCAGAATGTATTGTATTGAATAGACACGACCATCTTCGATAGGTTTTGACAGTGGTCCATCGGTCGTGACCGCGCAATTAGACGGTGTCTTTTAACCTCATAGCCCGAACTGAGGCTATGTACAAGGCAGTGTTCCGTATCGAGAGCGATGATCCCTATTCGAGCTCTACGGCGAAAAATAACACAACAATCGAACTCTGGTGTAACGACCACTGTGACCTACTCCACATTACCGGTGAGCGGCAGGACGAGGTAGTGAAGCATGTGGATTCGGAAGTCGGCGTCCAAGAACGAATCGACAACGAGAGCGACCAGACTATCATCACGGAAGCATGCCTGAAGCGGCACGGAAGCGATTATATTGAGCCGTATCTCGCCGCGAACAACTGCCTTCTGTTACCACCATTACGATACGAACATGGTGCAAAGGTCGTTCGTGTACTCTCACTCGATTCGTCGAACCTCACGACATTCTACAGCGACATCTCGGCCGACCATACCGTTACAGTCGAGTCGAAAAAAGAGCTAAAAAACGTGCGGTCGGAGACGCCCGTTCTTTCGGTGGATTCGTTTTTACCGACACTCTCCGACCGCCAACGTGAGGTATTTCTCACCGCCTACGAGCAGGGGTATTACGAGATTCCACGTGGCACAACGACCGCTGAGCTCGCAGATGCTGTCGGTGTTGGCCGACGGACGGTAGAACACCACCTCAGGCGCGCCGAGGAAAAATTCGCAGACGTATTTGCCGCCTATCTATAGCAGCAGGTCTCTTGTTTACGAATCACACCCGCCCGTAATCTGTTGTTTTCCAGACTCAGTGACCTCGTACCGTCCTCGACCGCGTGGATGAATATGCCCCTGCTTGTATAAATACGCGCAGGTATGGTCCACCGTGATTGGATGACAATCTGCGGTCTTGGCGATGTCCATGACGTGCAGTGGCGATTCCTCGACGAGTACGGTAAGCACCTTGTGTTCGGTTTCGGGGTTGCGTTTTCTCATTACGTCTGTAACTATCGTAGCGTTTGCAACTGGTGACACATCCGACCGCACGACAGCGGTCGAGCGAGTGTGCACTGACTTGCAAACGCTACTATAGTCTGGAAATATTGGTCCTCTTAGACCGGTCGGTGGGGGCGATTCAACGTTACCGTGAAAGTCGTCTCCAAAGAGTTGGACACGTTCTCACAGTATCGTTGACCTGGTGAATGGAATCAATCGACGTGTTACGATGATGCTTTGGCTTAGTCCGCTCCCTCTCTCGGTACCCATCCGCACTGTTCGCACTTCCAGTAGTCGGTCCGTCTCGAAAGTTCGCCGTTGCATCTACTACAGCTCATTATCACTCACTAGTTGTTGGATTATATACATTAACCTAGGGTGACGACGAGTATTTTTCACGGCCACAGGCCCCGCGATTCTTTTGCCTTCCCGATACGACTGAGTGCAACCACATACGCGGCATCTCGCCAACTCAGACTCTCTACGTCGACTTTTTCTCTGACCGCGTTCCACGCGGACAGCATCTCTGCTTCGAGTTCGTTGTTGACGCGCTTTTCGGACCATTGTCGACGGTTGATGTTCTGTAACCACTCAAAATAGGAGACGGTCACCCCGCCAGCGTTGGCGAGAATATCCGGTATGACTGGGATACCGCGTTCGTTGAGGATGCCGTCTGCTCGGGGTGTGGTTGGACCGTTCGCGCCCTCTACGATTATATCCGCCGCGATTCGGTCGGCGTTGTCGTCGGTAATCGCATTCCCGACTGCCGCCGGGATCAGAACGTCGACATCTAACTCCAGTAGGTCCCCGTTGGAAATCGTGTTGGGGGCTTCGTACTGCCTCACGCCCTCCGGTTTTTCTTTGTGTGACGGAACGGTGTGGGTGTCAAATCCATTGGAATCGTAGATTCCCCCGTTCACATCGCTGACAGCGACAATCGTCGCACCCCACTCGTCGAGCAGGCGTGCTGCGTTTGCCCCGACGCTTCCGTATCCTTGGACGGCGACGGTCGTCTCTGTGATGTCTTTTCCGTAGTAGTCAATCGCCTCACGCGTGATTATCGCGGTACTTCGTCCGGGTGCCTCCTCACGTCCATAGCTTCCTCCCACGACTGGGGGCTTCCCCGTCACAACCCCCGGAATTGTCTCGCCCTGCTGCATACTGTACGCGTCCATAAACCACGCCATCGTCCTCGCATCGGTTCCCATATCGGGCGCAGGAATATCTTGATTCGGGCCGACGTCACCTCGAATCTCATCGGCGAACCGACGAGTGAGACGTTCTTTCTCGGCATCGCTGAGGTCCTTCGAATCAACCGCAACTCCTCCCTTTCCACCGCCGAATGGGAGATCCATGACAGCACACTTCCACGTCATCCACATCGAAAGCCCGACACACTCCTCTGCGGTCACGTCTGGATGGTATCGGAGTCCGCCCTTGTATGGCCCGCGAACGTTATCGTGTTGTGCACGATAGCCGGTGAAGACCTCAACTTCGCCATCGTCCCGTTTGAGAGGGACAGAGACTTCAACAACCCTCGACGGGTGTTTGAGACGTTCGATGACATCCGGGTTGATATCGACGTGCGTCGCCGCCTCGTCTAGCTGTCGGCGGGCTGTTTCAAGCGCAGATATCTGATTCGAATCGACACTCGGGTTCGATTCTCGGGTCTGTGTTGATGTCATGAGTCTGTACTAACGAAATACCATTGAGATGTGGCTCCGCTCCAGCGTTGACCTCGAATTAAGGAAGGCCGCCGCTGCTCGGCTTCAGTATCCCTGATTGAATCTCGTGGGGATGGGTTGCGACCCATATTGGTTGATACATATCATGTAGCATATTCTCTGATACTCCAAGCGCGTATTAATTTATAAGAGGCTGTCCAGAGGTATTGGACTATCGGCCCAAACTATGCGGTGACGAAGACGAGACGGACGGATGCTACTACCCGGAACGAAGTATGGAACGATGAACGAAGCGTGGAACCGCAGTTCACACACCCACACGCTACGTACGTGTAAAAAATATAGAAAATATGGAAAATATTTTCAAATCATCACTTCGAACTACTGAAATACGTGACATATTCATTGGGATATTTAAAGGTGAGTCCATATGGAAATTGATTCTATTTGCCCCAATCCCTGATTATTGTTAATGGACGTATGACAACGGAACACACATCGTGTGGTCGGGAGAATCGGTCCGTTTCACGGCGGCTTGTACAACATACAACGAATCTCGTAGCCAGAAACACGGTTGTAGACGAACGGACTGACAGCAAGGTAAGTCAATGGTAGACTTCGAACCTCGTCTTTTCGGGCAACTTGACCCCGATGAACGCCCCTCGCTCATCGCAGCACTCGTTCCCATCGCGGGAATGATCGTATTCCTCAGTGTGGGTATCATCACGTTCGGCTTGGACCCACAGTTCCCACTCTTCTGGGGTATCGTATTCACTGGATTGTTTGCTCACTATCACCTAGGCCTGTCGTGGGAGGACCTCTATGACGGTATCTCGAATGGTCTCCTCTTGGGGATGAAGGTGATTCTCATCATGTTCACCGTTTATGCACTCATCTCCTCGTGGATTCAGGCAGGGACCATCCCGAGTCTAATGTACTATGGACTGGAGTTGTTCACGCCTGCGGTGTTTCTTCCAATAGCCGCCGTACTCGCTGCGATTATTGCCTTTGCGGTTGGCTCGTCTTGGACGACAGCAGGAACACTTGGGGTCGCACTCATTGGCATCGGTTCCGGCCTCGGAATCCCGGCACCGATGACTGCTGGGGCCGTTCTCAGCGGTGCCTACACGGGTGACAAGCAATCACCGCTCTCAGATACGACAAACCTCGCGGCCGCAGTGACGAACACCGATTTATACGAGCACATCAACGCGATGCGGACTGGCACGTTCATCGCGTTCGCCTTATCGGTCGTTCTGTATGCGTTCCTCGGCATGACTGCCTCCGGAAACATTCCCGCCGGTCGCGTCGAATCGATCCAAGCAGCTATCGAAGGTACCTACGTCGTGTCGCCGGTCGTCTTCCTCCCGTTGATTATCACTTTCGGACTTGCGATGTACGGCGTTCCGGCGCTCCCAACCCTCGGAACGGGCGTCATTGCAGGCGCGGTCACGTCGATGCTCGTGCAGGGGACGGGTTTCGCCGCGGCGTGGTCTGCCGCCCAATCCGGCACTGCCCCCGAAACGGGGATGGAACTCGTGAACGGATTACTGCAGAGCGGCGGGATGACGGGTGGCGCGTGGATCGTCACGATTGCGATTGCTGCGCTTTCGCTTGGTGGGATGCTCGACCGTGCCGGAATTCTGGCGGTCCTCGCCCACCATCTCGGCCGACTGTGCCACAACGTGGCGAGTCTAACGGGCGCGACCGCACTCTCTGCTGTTTCGATGAACATCCTCGCCGCCGAGCAGTACGTTAGCATCGTCGTGCCGGGGATGACTCTCAGAAACCTGTACGACGAACAGGGATTGAAGACGGAAAATCTCTCGCGTGCTATCGAAGCGTCCGGAACAACGACGAGTGCGCTTATTCCATGGAGCAGTGGCGGACTGTTTATGGCTGGAACGCTCGGCGTTCCGACGCTGGAGTACGCCCCCTACTACTTCTTCGGCTTACTCTCGCCGCTTGTCCTCATATTCATGGGAATGACCGGCTGGCAGATTATGTATAAGGACCAGGAGCAGTCCAGTAGCACTGTGTCACCAAGTGAGGGAACGGCGACAGTAGCGCCAGGAGAAGACTAATCGCACTGCCGCCTCGGGGGGTTCGAGAACCGGATTCCCTTGAGGGATTCTCCGATAGTATCGTTTGCAAGTTATTGCACACTCGCTCGACCACTGTCGTGCGATCGGATGTGTCACCAGTTGCAAACGCTACTATAGCTTAGTAGTGCAACTCGTTAGCGGGGTGTAAGCCCGACGCCATCGGCCAGTAATTCGTGGGACCGGAGTGCGTGCTCGTGGTCGGAAACGATATGCTGAATCATCACTTCGTCGACGCCGACGCGCTCCGTAAGTTGCTCTAACAAGCTAGCAAGCGTTTCTGGGCTCCCGGAAATGGCACGTGGCCATTCGTCGGAATCGAGCGTAGCAGGTGTTGGTTCTGGGACGCCACCAAGTTCGTCGATAGCTTCCTCGATGGACGGCGTGGTTCCGATGATTCCACGTTGCATCCGTTTGTACGACGCCTCAGCCACTGCCCGTAGTCGTGCCGCCTCTTCGTCGGTCTCAGCACAGACCGCGTTTACTGCAACCATCCCCTGTGGCTCGTCGATACCACCGGCTAGTTGTGACGGCTGGAAGCGTTCACGATATTCATCAAACGCGTGTGTGGCGAACTGCGGTCGAATGAACGCCGCGAAACAGTATCGTAACCCGAGTTCGCCTGCAATAGCTGCGCTCGACGGACTCGACCCGAGTACCCACGGTGTTGGTACGTCATGGCTTGAGTGCGGGATTTCGAGGTCGCTGTAGGCGTGTCCGTCGGGGTAGTCGTCGTAGAGGTGAGTAACGACGGCTTCGATTTTCTCAGTGTGGTCTTCGTCCGGGTTCTGCACGTGTCGTTCCGTCCCAAGGGCACGGTCGGCGGCTGGTGAGCCGTTCGCCCGACCGAGGCCCGCATCGATACGGCCCGGCGCGAGTGCATCCAGCGCACCGAACGCTTCTGCGACCTTAAACGGGCTATAGTGGTTGAGTAGCACTGCTCCTGACCCGAGTCGGATTGAGTCAGTTTCGCCGGCGAGGCGGCCGAGTAATACTTCGGGCGTCGTGCCCGCGATGGTATCTGCCATCCCGTGGTGTTCAGCCACCCAGAACCGGGAGTACCCAAGTTGCTCGGCCTGTCTTGCGGCTGCCACAGTGTTCGCGTAAGCTTCAGCTGCGGTCCCGTTGTCGGGAACCGGAGACAGATCGACGATGGAGAGCTTCATACTCGGCCTCTGCGACTGCGAGGAATAACGGTTTGGCTAGCCGGAACCCTTGCTTGCTTTCGAAGAATTTCAGCCGCTGACCATCCGTCGACGACCAACGACAGCAGCCCCGAGTGCGACGACGGTCAGTCCAAGGTAGACGAACGTGACGCCCGACGAAACCGTCTGGTCGTACGCTCCAAGATAGTCCAACGGAATGAGTTCGTTCATCGGGCCACCGTACCACGCAACCAGATACAACATCTCGAAGACGCGAGGTCGGCCAGTCCAGATGCCAATCGCGAGTGCTGCCGCAGGGAGAAAGAGAACACCGACCGCCCACCCGAACAGCGCGTTGAACGTTCCTGTAAGCGCAAATCTGGCAGCGGCGGGGGAAGTCAATGCCATTACCGCTCTGTCTGGTGCGAGGGACGGCCACGCCCACAGGACAGTCCCGCCCCTGCCTACACAGAAGCGGTTTCTGGGTCGGTGCGGTCTGTCTTGGGCTCCGACAGCGGAGCCCCGTGTCCGGGGGGACCGGGGCGCCCGTGGTGTTTTCACGGGCCCTCGTGCGGCCCCCCAGTGGCCGGA
>NZ_JBZRPK010000675.1:0-14162 GCF_058382125.1 Haloferax sp. s1 | reverse complement strand
TCGTCGAGGTAGTCGAGTGCCTCGCGGACCTTACCCTCGTTCGTCGTAACGTATCTGAGCATGTCCGCCCCTCCGGGGGCGGGCATCGAAAAGTCGTCGGTGTGTCGTTCGTCTGTCCGTCCGCTGGTAGTTCGTTCGTTCTCGGAGTTAGTCGACGATGACCTCGACGGGACCTTCGTCGGCCTCTACCTCTTCTTTTTCCTCCGCTTTCTGGCGCTCGTTCCAGAGCAGGCCACCGGCGACGAGAAGGACGACCCACGACCGCCAACTCGCGAGATTCAGCGTGTAACCGATGCCGAATGGCTTCTCGACGAGCATCCCCTCACCGGGTTGCCAGTAAGATGACAGTAGTCGGCCCACGCTCGGGCGCTCGAAGTTGTATGGGATGCCAAAGAGAGTTCCGCTCTGCGGTTTGTCTACCATATGAGACGAATATGCTGGCGGGCGATAAATCGTTTTGGCCTTACGATGGAATCACCGACCGCCGACTACCGGTACCGACCGCGGGATTCGACTTCGCGAAGTCGGGTAATGACCTCGTCGGAGCCGATAGATTCGTACCCCGCTTCGAGGGCGTCGAGCAGCGGCTCGGCGTCGTCAGCGGTGCCTTCGACGCTCTGGGCGAATACGTGAAGGTCCATCGCGTGGTCCTCGACGTGGTCCGTGTGGAACCCGAGACCGAAGTCGATGAGGAAGACGCGAGAGGTTCCGTGCGTCCCACTCTCGACGCGGACGTTCCGCGTGGTCGGGTCGCCGTGAACGATTCCTACCCGGTGGAGTTTCGCGAGATACTCGCCGACAGTACGAGCGGCCTCGGGACTGAGGCGCTCTGCGAGGTCCGCATCACCGACCTTTTGGAAGGTGATAACGGCCTCGATGGGGTCTACGTCGCGGACGATTGGTGTTCGGACGCCGGCGCGCCGCGCATCGCTCGTCAGGCGCGCTTCGGCTTTCGTCCGCTCGCGCCGGAGTCGGTCGTCCAGTTCGGGGTGGCGATACGTCTTCGGGACGCGCCGCTTTACGACCTCGTCGGTGCCGATATCGACTGTCGCTTCGGCCCCGCGGATTGCGCCGTCGTCGGTGTGCGCGCGCGAGACCGATTCGTCGGCCCCGCGCCACGTCACCGCTACCTGGTCCGGGCGGAAGTTCGGGTCGACCGAGGATTCTTCGACCGAAAGCGCGTCGCCCGAATTGAGCATCCGTGCACCGAGCACCGCAATCATCCCCGCGTTGTCGCGGAGGAACCGCGGTTCGGGTGCGTGGAATTTCGCACCGCGCTGCTCGCACATTTCGGCGAGCATCTCGCGGAGACGGGCGTTCTGCCCGACGCCGCCGCCGAGGACGAGTTCGTCCGTCCCCGTCAGCGACAGGGCGCGCTCGGCGACTTCGGTGAGCATCGCGAAGATGGTCTCCTGTAATCCGACGCAGATGTCTTCGACGGGCGTTCCGGCGTCCGCTTCCTGCTTCGCGGCGCTCATGATACCCGAAAACGAGAAGTCCATCCCCTTGACGACGTACGGCAAGTCGACGTACGAGCCGTCTTTCGCGGCCTGTTCGACCTTCGGGCCGCCGGGGTGGGTCCAGCCGACGTGGCGGGTGAACTTGTCGATGGAGTTGCCGACGCCGGTGTCCATCGTCTCTCCGAGGACGCGGTACCGACCGTTGTGGTAGCCGAGCAGGTGGGCGTTCGCGCCCGACGCGTTCAGACAGACGGGCGATTCGAACCCGGATTGGTAGCGCCCGATTTCGAGGTGGGCGACCATGTGATTGACGCCGAGGAGCGGCACACCGAGCGTCTGGGCGACAGCACGGGCCGCGGTGCCGACGATACGGAGACACGGGCCGAGCCCGGGGCCGCGAGAGAAGGCGACGCCGTCGACAATCGGGCCGTCACCGTCGTGTCTGTCGGCGGCGTGTGCGAGTGCCGTGTCGACCACTTCGGGAATAGCGTTTCCCATGTGTTCTGCGGCCTCGCGCGGATGGATGCCGCCGCTTTCGGGTTGGTAGGGATTCGATTCGATAAAGACGTGGTCCGCAGACGGGTCCGGCGTTCGATACGTTTCAGTACTGAGCGCGTCGGGGTCGTCCGTTTCGAAAACCGCGGCGCTCGCGGCCCACGCTGTACCTTCGATTCCGAGAATGCGCATCGAGTGTGAAGAAACGGCGATTCGAAGCCGAAATTAGGCCTCTTCGGCTTCGGCTTCGGCGTCGGTGATCTTGTTGCGTTCGAGCATGTGTTCCTGTTCGACGTCGCGTGCGAACTCGGGGCTCTCGTAGACCTTCGCGTAGCCCGCCGTCTTGCGCATACCGAACTTCGTGTCGAGTTCGTGGACGACGACTTCGTCGGAGTCCTTGTTCAGCTTGGCCGCGAGCGAGTCGCGGACCGACAGACGGGAGGGCGTAGCTTCCTCGTGGACGATCTCGAATCGGACGTCCGTCCGGTGCAACATGGGGTTCTCCTCCTCGGAGATGATTTCGATATCCATGGTTCAGTTACCAGTAATTCCCCGCGAAGCAAGTAAAAGGATTTCGAAGGGACGAAGAGGCGTCTGAATCAGGTGTCGAGGGGGGAAAGAACCGTCTCGATGTCGCCGTCGAACTGCGCGAGGAGGTCGCGCATTTCGGTCTTAGCGGCCTCTGTAACGGTCACACGGACCATTCCTTCGTCTGGTTGGCCGTAGACGACTGTCGACCCGAGCGGCGCGGCGAGGACCGCCGGAAGCGTCGCGAGGTCCTCTTCGCCCGTGACGAGAAGCGTCGTCGGTTCTTCGGCGTCGAGCGCCTCGACGAGCGCCGAAACGAGATCGAAAGAGAGAGTGCCCGGTTCGTTGGTGACTTCGACGAGGCGGCCGGTTTCGATTGCTCGACGAATCTCCTCGTCGACGGCCTCACGTTTCGTCTTGCCGTCGATGATGGCTACGTCCGGTGGGCGACCGGCGCGGCGGAGGTGGAAGGTGACAACGTCGCCGACGGCGACGAGTGGCGCGTCCGTCTCCTCGCTGGATGCATCTGCGAGGAGCGCCTCGGCCTCGGTGTAGACGGGGCCGAACGGCTCTTTGAACGCCGCGCGGAGGTCCGTCGGCAGGGTGAGCATCTTCAGCGGACCTTGAGCGCGTAGCCGCCGGGTTCGGTGACGTTCATCTCGGTGGCGATTTCGCTCTCTTCGGGGTGGGTGATGACGACGTAGCCCGCCCAGTCTTCGGTGAGACTCGTCGAACCACAGTTATCACACGTCTGCTTGTTCGGGTCGTTGACGAAGTGACACTCGCGGCAGGCGAGACGCTGCTTCGCCATCAGTTACCCTCCGCCGAGGCCTCGCTCTGCTGGCGCTTTGCTTCGAGCCAACCGTGCTTGCCGAGCCCCGGCTGTTTGGCGGTGAGTCCAATCTTCGAGTCGCGCGGGTTGCGCTCGTCGATGCTCTTTGTGACGATGCGGGCGCGCACCTCGTCGTCCACGGCGAGCGTCTGGTTGGACTCGGTGGATGCGAGTTGCTGGTTCTCGCCGTCGTAGGCGAGGTATTCATCGGAAATCTGTGAGACGTGCAGCAGTCCGTCGACCGGACCGATACCGACGAAGGCACCGAACTCGACCACTTCGACCACGATGCCATCGACGACCTCCTGCATGTCGGGGTCGTAGGTGATGGCGTCGAAGTCGGCTTCGTAGTAGACGCCGGGGCGGTTGGGCAACACGGTGCCCTCGCCGATGTCGTTGACGTTCACGACACTGACGACGCTCCCCACGTCTTCGTCCATCCGTCCTTCCAGTTTGTCCTGCAACAGTCGCTTGACCCGCTCGGGCGTCACGTCGCCCAAGTGTCGGGGTGGGACTTCGACTGTATCTTTGAGTCGTACCCGTTTGTACATAGTTTCGTTAAGGTTCCGTGATTGCCAGTGTGGCGTGCCCCCGGATGCCGACGACGGGAATCCCGCAGTCGAGCCCCCGGTCACGGAGGGGCTTGTCGTTCGTGACGACGTAGTCGACTTCGCCCGATTCGGCGAGTTCGACAACTGCGTCGTCGGCGTACGATTCGTCCGTCTCGACCGCCCGGCACCGGTTCGCCAGGTCCGCACCCACACTCGCCGCGACGCCCTCGGTCCCGCCGCCCGTCGAGAGCTTCTCCAGCTCGTCGAGGACGGCCGTGGGGACCACGAGGTCCGCGTCGGCCGCGAGAAGCCGGTCGAGTTCGTCGAACACGCGAACGTTGAGTTCGACCGGCATCATGAGTGCGTTCGTGTCCATGACGACTACGGTGGCGGTCACGTCACTTGAGCGTCCCGATACCGATGAGACGCCATCGAGCGCCCACGCGGCGGTTGATGGCAATCTTCGCACCTTCCTCGGCGCAGACGGGTCGCTTGAGCGAAACTTCGGCTTCACCGCTGCGCGCACTCGTCACCGCGCCAACGGTGGTCGCGGTGCCGACGGTGAGCATCAGCGGTTCGCCGGTGGATATCTCCTCGATACCCTCGTCTCCGTCGCCACCGACGACGCGTTCGAGCAGTTCCACGTCCATCGTGAACCGTTCGCGCGTCGGCGGGAGCGTGCCGGGTTCGCCGGCGACCTGCCCTGCGAGGGCGTCGCCTTTCGTGAAGCTCGGGTCGAGACCGGTCCCGACACCGCAGAGCCCGCCGGGGCGGACTTCGTCGACCATGTTGCCGCCCGCCTGAAGCGAGCGAATCTCGGTCGTGATGGAGCGCCATTCGGTCTGGCCTTCCTCTTCGACTTCGCGGCCGGGGCGAAGTTCGAGTTCGTCGCCTTCTTCGAGCTTTCCGGCGACGACGCTGCCGCCGACAACGCCGCCCATGAGACCGTCCCAGGTCGTCCCCGGACGGTTGATGTCGAAACTGCGCGCGACGTACATTTGACTGTCTTCAGTCTCGTCGCGTTCGGGCGTCGGAATCTCCGCTTCGATAGTCTCGATGAGCAGATCGAGGTTGACCTCTTGCTGTGCGCTGATGGGCACGATTGGGGCGTCTTCGGCCACCGTCCCCTCTACAAACTCCTTGATTTGTTCGTAGTTGTCGAGGGCACGCTCGCGGTCGACGAGGTCGACTTTGTTCTGCGCGATGACGATGTTCTCGATACCGATGATATCGAGCGCCATCAGGTGCTCGGCCGTCTGGGCCTGCGGCACGTCCTCGGTCGCGCTCACGAGCAGGATGGCACCGTCCATGATGGCGGCACCAGAGAGCATCGTCGCCATGAGCGTCTCGTGACCGGGCGCGTCGACGAACGAAACGGTACGAAGAACGTCCGTCTCGTCACCGTCTTCGGTCTCTTCTTCGACTGTGTAGCACTCCGGCGCATCGGCGCCGGGAATCTGACGGAACGTCGCGTCGGCGTATCCGAGTCGGATGGAGATACCGCGCTTCATCTCTTCCGAGTGTTGGTCCGTCCACGACCCAGACAACGCTTGGACGAGCGTCGTCTTTCCGTGGTCGACGTGACCGACGAGTCCGATGTTCACCTCCGGTTGTTGTGGGTTTTTCGTCACCATTGACCTCCTGAGAGTAATCTTGCGTGAACTTGGCTCCGAACGACTGATAAAGGTGCTGTTCTCGGGGCGGCAACGCTGCCGCTACGTCGGCCGGTCACACACCACGAAGTGCCGTTTATCGGTGTCTCACGGCGATGCCCCGCGACCGAGGCTGACTCTCGCGACTCGATGCTCCGTGACTGAGGCTGACCTTCGAGACGCGGTCGGTCCGAAACGAATCTCCAGGTGCGTACAAAATTGGTCTTCGTTCGGCGTTACTCGACCGCTTTGATGATACTTCGGAGTTCTTCCCGGTAGGCGTCCGGCGTGAGTCCGAGGTCGATGTCGACCGACACCGAAATGGCGTCGGTCGGTTCCTTGGTGACGTCGAGTTCGAAGTTCTCACCCGGATACGCCCCGCCCGCGACGAGGACCGTCCCATCGTGTTCCCAGACGGCGAGCAGCCCACTAACGTCGACTTCGCGCCCTTCGATTTCGAATTTTTTCTCCTCGGTAAACGGGAAGGTGATGCTCTCGAACGGGATGGTGGCCGCGTACTCGGTCACGCGCGCCGAATCGCCGGTGTCGACCGTCATCGACCCCGTCCCCGATTGCTCGACGTTCGTGACCCCGACGTCTTTCAGTTGTGCTTCGTACTGTGTCCGTGCCTGCGTCTCAATCTGGTCGACGACCGTCCCGCGAGCCGCTTTGGGGATGTTCGAGAGGCTCGGTTCGAGCGTTACGCGCGTGGCGAAAAACAGGAAAAACTGCCCTTCGGCCTGCCCGAGCGTCTGTTCTTTTATCTCGGCCGCCAGTGCCGTGTCCTCGTACACGAGCGTCTCGAATGCGGCGGAGACGCTCACCGGCCCGACCGACTGCTCGAAGGCCGGGTCGAGTGTCTGGCCACCGATGTGCTCCCAGCCGCCCGATTCGAGCATCGCCTTCGGTACTTTCGGAGGTGCCCGCCCGGCGCTCGCGGTGGTTCCGGAAGTACACCCGGCGAGGCCGGCAAGTCCCGCACTAGCCGCAACCCCAAGGTACGTTCGCCGTCCGATTCTGTCGGCTCCGTCGTCTTTCCCCTTCATCGGTCGATGTTGCCGCGTTCTCTCCCAAATAGCTATCTCCCCGAAAATCAAATACGAGAACACACCTCCTCTCGGTCGAGATTTCTGAAAGCGAGACTTTTGCCGTTCGCCTCCCGAATTCGTATGTGCCCGCTCCGGTGTCGTCGCCTTCGGAGTTCGCCTTCGAACTGGCGCTGTGTTCGCATCTCGAACAGACGACGGACTGGCTCCCTGCCCGGCAACTCGGCGCTGCCGTCGCCTCGCCGGGGAGCCGGATTATCGACATCTGCGCCGTCGTTCCGGGCCCAGCGTTCGCCGACCGAACTCGTATTACCGACCGTGATATCCCCGCGACAGCCATCGAGAGCGATGTCGGAGTCGGACGCGCCGTCTTCTGGCGCGACGCCTTCGATTGCCACCCTGCCCGCGCCCGTCGCGCCACCGACCGCGCCGTCGAAGTCGGGTTCTTCGAGTCCGAGCATCGCCGTAGTCGGGAGTACGTCCGCCGCGCGACTCGCTATCCCGGCGATTGGTTCTCCCGCCTCGTCGGTATCGAGAACAAACCCGACCTCGGCGAACCGGGCGACCTCCTCCGGCAACTCCGACTCGACGTGAGCCTCGCACTTTTCGACGAGGTCGTTCTCGCCACTGAGAGTTACGTCACGGGCGCGCACCTGAACCGAATTCCCGACCAAGTCGGTGTCTGGCGATTCGACCCCGAAACCGGCGAGCGCGAGGTCGTCCGCGAGACCGAACCGCTCACCGCCGATGCGACCGGTGTCGAACCAGTCGAATACCACTCGCTTCACACAGATGTCGCCCTCGTGCCGCCCGCCGACAAGCGAACCGCTCGGCTCCGACTCGCCGAGCGCGCCTACGGCAAAGGGTGGCGAGGATACGACTTACCGGCGTGCACTCACGCCGGCGTCGACGCCGACGGTCGCCCCGTCTGCGAGCACTTCGGTCGCGTGGTCGACCCCGGCTCGGAGTGCGGAACCGAGTGTACCGCATTCGAACCGGCCGACCCGCCGGAACTCGACCGCGCGGAACTTCGCGAGGCTCGAACCGGCTGGGTTGCAGACCCAACCGGCATCACTCGGCGACAGTCGGGTTTGGACCGGTTTTGGTGACTGCTCTCTCGTGCCCTTATTTGTTCACGGTTTCGAGATGATACGACGCCTCTGTCGGATGCGGCCGATATCCTGTCACGTCTGCGCGCGTCCCGACGACGTTCGTGTAGTACGTCAGCCACCCAATCGGCACGTCGCGTTGAAGTATCGCCTGTACGTCGTCGTATATCTGCTTGCGCTCCTCGTACTTCGGCGTCCTTCGCCCCTGTTCGAGGAGCGCATCGACTTCGGGGTTTTCGTAGCCGCTGAACATTGTCGCCTCACTGGAGTGTACGAAATCCGTCAACCGATCAGGGTCGGGATACCACAGGACCGAGTTCGACCACAGCACCATCCCGAACGCTTCGGAATTTGCCCGCTCTCTAATCGTTGCTGGCTCCATCGTCAGAATGGAGACGTCGAAGCCGACCTCGCCTAATTTCGCCTGGAGAACCTGCGCGAGAGGGGAAAGAAGCGGCCGAGATTCGTACGTCCAGATATCAACGTCGAGCGGGACACCGTCCCGTTGGCGTGTCCCATCCACCATTCGCCAGCCAGCCTCCGTGAGGAGTTCGCCCGCTTTTTCCGGCGCGTACTCGTATGGTTCGAGGTCGTCGTTCGCCCACGAGGTCATCTCGGGTGGGAACGGGCCGGTCGCCGCCGACCCGAGCCCTTCGAGAATCGATTCCACAAGCGCTTGCCCATCGATGGCGTGCATGACCGCCTGCCGAACACGTCGGTCGTCAAACGGTTCCGAGGTCGTATCGAAGACCAGGTACCGCGAGCGAGGAATCTCGTAGGTGTACGCCTTCAGATTCTCTGTCTGCTGTATCTGCTCAACCGTGTGATTCGGCAAAATCCGTGCCATATCGAGCTCGTCGTTTTGGAGCTTGAGACGGCGTGTCTGTGAATCAGCGACTCCTTCGTAGACCAAGCGGTCTATCTTGGGTGAGGGGCCGTGATAGTCCCCATTCGCAGTCGCCGTGATGCTCATCCCCGGCTCCCAAGACGCAAACTGGAACGGACCGGTTCCGACTGGCTTGGTAACGTCTCCGTCCGAGTTGACGGAACTCGACGCGATGATACTGGTTCTCCCACGAGTCAAGTGCGCCGGGAGCGGGGCAAAGGGGCCGTCTGTGGTGATAGACACTGTCTGTTCATCCAGCGCCGATACCGACTCGATAGGCAGCGCCGCCAGCGCGTTCGAGTCGAACGCCCGCTTCAACGAAAAGACGACTGCATCCGCGGTTAACGGCGTTCCGTCGTGAAATTCTACGCCCTCCCTGAGGTCGAACCGCCACGTTTCTCCGTCGTCCGCCAGTTCCCACGACGTCGCCAGACCAGCGGTAATTGACGTGTCGTAATCGACCGTCAGAAGCGGCTCGATGACGCTGATTCGACGCCACAACCAGCCGTTAATAATCGGGTCGAGCGCGTCAGGCGTCCACGGCGAACCGACGCGGAACGTCACCGTATCGTCTGCCGACTGACCCGTGTCTCGCTGTCCGTGGTCAGATTCTCCGATACACCCCGCAATTCCTCCGATTCCAGCGGCTACCCCCTGTAGTACTCGTCGACGACTGGGGCCGACTTTTGCGATACTTGCTCGACCCGGATTCTCTCTCATATACAAGCGAGATTTAATTATGACAAATAAGGTTGCCTAATCTGTCTGCGGGCGACCAACAGACCGGTACGGCGCTAGATTCAAAGAAGTTGTTACTGCGCGAGCACAAATTCACGCACCGCTGGTCACTCGGCTTCGGCGCGTCTGTCCATGTAGTTCCAGTACGCGATGAGCGGAACTGCGAAGATAACGACGACGACGAAATGGAGTGCTGATACGAGCAAATCGACTCCTCCCGTCTCGAAGTAGGTCGTGAGAAGGTCAATCACGGCGGCGAGACCGCCCACGAGGAGAAAATACTTGAACGCGTTGTCCTCCACAATCGCTCGGAGACTCACGCGTCACCCTCCGGTGGCTCCGACAGCATCCAGAGACTCGCCGCACCGAGACAGACCGAGAGGACGAACAGAATCGCGAGTTGCGTCTCTGTGGGCGGTCGGGGGGACAAGAGCGTGTACCCGACGGTACCCACGATTCCGAGCGAAACGACAGACGAAATTCCTCGGGAGGTTCGCAGGGAAGGGACCATACCAACGCTCCCCCCGCGACCGTGAAAAAACTATTACAATTCGTACACTTCGCCGTCGACGGCTAGCGGGTCTTCGAAGGCCTCTTCGGGCGGGTAGTAGTGCGCGACGTGGACGAGTCGGGTCACGTCGGCGTCGAGGTCCTCGCCGAGTGCGATGGCTCCCTCGCGGGTCATATGCTTCGTGCCGAACGTCCGCGCAACACCGTCTTCGTCGTAATCGTCGCCGCCGATTGGGTGATACTCGCAGACCGACGCGGGGACGATGGCCTCCGCGAGGAGGAGGTCCGGGCCGCGGAGTACGTCGCGGGATTCCGCCGGAATCGCGTACG
Source organism: Haloferax sp. s1 (assembly GCF_058382125.1). Taxonomy (NCBI): domain Archaea; kingdom Methanobacteriati; phylum Methanobacteriota; class Halobacteria; order Halobacteriales; family Haloferacaceae; genus Haloferax; species Haloferax sp. s1. The sequence continues at coordinate 4,025 of NZ_JBZRPK010000675.1, read as the reverse complement.
TCGAATCGCCCGACAGCGAGAGCTTCGCCCCGGTTTCCGGGTCCTCGATGGCGACGCCGTAGCAGACGAGCGGCGGATGGACGACCGGGACAAACGTCACGTCGAACCCGCAGGCGCGGAACGACTCGAAGGGCGTCTGGTCTTCGACCGCGATTCGGTCGAGGTAGTCGAACTTCGAGCGAATCGTGTCGGCGACGCTTTCGCCCGTGACCGGGTCGACTTCGTCTGTGGCGTGGACGTCAAGGTCGTCGAGTAGGCGGTAGACGTTCCCGAGACCGTCTAAGTGGTCGAAGTGAATGTGGGTCACGAGCGCTTCGTCGGGGAGCGGCACCTCCTGTGTGAGAAACTGGTGGCGAAAGTCGGGACTGAAGTCCACGAGCAGCGACTCGTCGGTTCGCTCGTTTTCGACGTGGACCGAAAAGCGTGTCCGCTCGATACCCCGCTCGTGGGCCTCGCGGCAAGTGTCGCAGTCGCAGCCGACGGTCGGCGTCCCGGTCGTGTCGCCGGTGCCGAGGAGGGTCACGCGCATCGATTCAGAGAAGGGAGATGGTGCGGCTTAAACGTGGCCGACGGCGGTGAGTCACTCTTCTTGTATCACCCAGTCGTCGACCCAGACTTCGGAGGTTCGTTCGGCGGGCTCTGCACCGTCTAGGTTCACCGTCCCAGTTGCACTTCGTGGCGTCGTCGCGACGAGTTCGTCGAATGGGATAGTAGGCTGGCTCACGACACTCCCCGAACGTGAGAGAACTGTCTGATGCAGAATAGTGATTGTAGCACTCCCCGTGTTTCGCCCGCGGACACTGGCAACAATTGAGTCGAGGTTCGATTCCCCGAGTGCTTGGTAGAGGGCAGTCATCACCGCTTGTCTTGCTACGCTGGCACACTCGGATGTCGCCCAGTCGTCGAACGAAATAGTGTCATACACCGGCGCGCGCGTCTCGTTGCCCGTACTCGACCGGTAGGCGGCGACGTACCGAACTTCGTCCTCTTCTTCGAGGTACTCGTATCCATCGTTCTCGGTGAACTTCTGACTGGCCGAGACGGGGGCGGCTTCGCCGCGAACCTTCTCATATGTGGGAGCAACTGCAGGTGTCTGTTCGCTCGTTGGCTCGGCGGTTGTGGGCGAACGCTGTGCTGTCGTCTTCACCGTCGTCCGCGAAGTCGTCGTCTCGGTGGCTGGTTTTTCTGCACCACGTTCGTCTGTAAGACAGCCGCCGAACGAGAACAGTCCAGTCGCCCCAAGCGCCTGAACGAACCGCCGTCTGCTGGAAGGCATCGGCTCGACGTGCACTGACAACTGGTGAAAACTTTCTCAGAAAAGAGCGCAGTTACTGCGCCGTGCCGGCGTCTTTCTGCGTCTCGCCTTCGTGTTCGTCCGCGTGGTCGTGGTCGTCGTGGCCGTGGTCGTGCCCATCTCCCGACCCGGCGACGAGTTCCGACGAATCCGACATCATGTCGAGGTTCTTCAGGTTGTCCCGCTCTTCGAAGTCGGCGACGGCTTCCAGCAGGTCGTCCTGCTTGAGTTCCATTCGCTCTTCGGTGAGTGCTTCGAGGACGGCCTCGCGGAGCACGAGTCGCAGGTCGGACCCGGTAAGGCCTTGGGTTACTTCGGCGATGGCCTCGGGGTCGAACTCGTTGATGTCCATCCGGTTCGTGATGACGCGCAGGATGTCGGCGCGCATGCCGTGGTCCGGCTTGGGGAAGTTGACGATTTCGTCGAAGCGCCGCCACGCCGCCGAATCGAGTTGGTCGGGGTGGTTCGTCGCCCCGATGAGGATGACCTCGTCGCGAATCAGCGAGATGTCGTCGATGCTCTTGAGGAGCGTGTTGACGGCGCGCTTGAGCGCGGCGTGTTCGTCCGACCGGCGCGTCTTTGCGACCGAGTCGAACTCGTCGATAAAGAGGATACACGGCGAGAGTCGCTTTGCGACCTCGAAGGTCTTCTCGACGTTCTTGGCCGTCTCACCGAGGTACTGGCTCGTAATCATCGAGAGTTTCACCTCGACGAAGGGAAGACCGAGTTCGTGGGCGAGCGCCCGCGACACGGTCGTCTTCCCCGTCCCCGGCGGGCCGACGAAGAGAATCTTCCCGATTTCGCGAAGGCCAATCTGCGCGAGGTACTCGCGGTGCTCGATAGCCTTCATGAGTTTGTGAATTTCGCCTTCCTGGTCCGTCGTGAGCACGAGGTCGTCGAGAGTCATCTCTATCTCCTCGGGTGCGCGGACCTGCACGAGGTCGAGCATCTCGGCGTCGTCCTCGTCGTCGAAGTACTCGTCGAGGAGGCTGTCGATCCAGACCCGGTCGGCGTGAATCGGTCGCGTCTGCTCTCTCGCTTCTTCGTGGGTTACGTCCACGTCGTCGTGTCCTTCGACCGCCTTCGCGATAGTCGGGTTCGTCACCAACCGGTCGTAGTCGGCACGGTTGACAAACCACTCCAGCGCCATCTCGGGTTGCGTCAGAGAGAGGCGGCCGGAGAAGTCCTCACGTTGGGTGAACATGAGGTCCGAAATCGCGTCCCATGGGTGTTCGGCTCCTGTCGCCTTCCGCGCGATGGAATCGGTCACCACGAGCGGTCGCTCGATGCCGCCCGCCGACGAATCGTCTTCGTCGTCTCCGGTGTCCGCCCAGAAGACGCGCCGATACCGCGGGGGAAGGTCGTTCTCGTCAAGCGTTCGGTCGTCGGTGTAGAGGTGAGCCGTCAGCAGAAACTCGACAACCTCGAGCGCCCGTTCACTCATCCCCCCGAAATTGCCGGGGCAGACGCATAAGAGCGTCGGAGCGCGCGTGACCAAGAGAAACCTTCTCACCGCGCGCTCCGGGTATACAGGGACACCCCGGTGGACCGCACGGCGAATTAATTCCGGAAAACATTTTCAAATAAATATCTAAAAACACCGGGATTACGCGACTATATTCTTAGTATACGTTTGTAGATTGCACGATATGGGGGAATTGGGCGGAATAATTTGATTTATTAAACGATTGGTATTTTATGTTCTCCTTTCACCAGTATGAGCCAAGATAGTGAAATGATGTGTTCATCATACATGGAAAAATTGCACAAATGCCCCGGAATCTCCGATTCTTGTCGGTGGTGAACCACGTGACGAAACAAGTCCCGACGACCTGTATGCGCTGTGCTGTGGGGTGTGGTCACGTTCACCTTGGGTCCGAAAACGCGTACGGTCTCGAAACAGTTCGTGGCGACCCCTCACATCCGGTAAACAACGGACTGGCGTGCGGTCGTGGCATCCGCGAGTCGGCAGACCCTGCTGGCGAGTGGCTTACTCGGCCGCTCGTCCGGGAGGACGGCGAACTGGTACAGACCTCGTGGTCGGACGCGATGGCCCGTGTCGGCGCTACCATCCGAACAGCGGTGGCGACCGACCCGGACGAGGTCGCGGTTCTGGGAAGCGGCCAGCAGACGAACGAGGCCGCGTACGCGCTCGGCAAACTCGCTCGTGCCGGCATTGGGACCCGAAACTACGACGCGAACACGACACTCTGCATGGCGAGCGCAGTCACAGCGTACTATCGGGCGTTCGGGAGCGATGCGCCCCCACCGACGTACGACGATATCCCGAACGCCGAGACACACCTCGTCTGGGGTGCGAACCCCGCAGTTGCCCATCCTGTCATGTTCCGTTGGATACGGCAGTCGGCGGCAGACGGTCGACTCGTCGTGGTCGACCCCGTCGAGACGAAGACTGCGGCGGTCGCAGACGACCACGTCTCTGTCGCGCCCGGCGGTGACCTCGCGCTGGCCCGCGCCATCCTCCGGCACCTCGTCGATACCGACCAAATCGACGAGTCGTTCGTCCGCTCGAACACCGAGGGGTTCGACGACGTCGTCTCTGCACTCCCGTCGGTCACGGACGCGGCGGCCCGCGCTGGCGTCTCGCTCGACACAGTCGAGGAACTGGCTGCACTGCTCGACGCGCCGACGCTCATCTACTGGGGGATGGGAGTGTATCAGAGCGTCCGCGGTACCGCAACCGCCGGTGCGCTCGTGAATCTTTGTCTCG
>NZ_JBZRPK010000260.1:0-2489 GCF_058382125.1 Haloferax sp. s1 | reverse complement strand
CGACTGCCGCGAGGTCATCCGGTGGGACGGGCGTCTGCGCGTAGTTGTTCGTCGTCGCCCCCCCGAACCGGCGGTAGAACGCGTACTTGAACGGCCACAGCGCCGAGAGATAGCGACCGCTACCGCGGAACTCGACGAGGAGTGCGTCGAGCATCGCGGCAATGTGTCCCTGGCGGCGCGCTTCCGGCGGCGATGCGACCGCCGAGATGCCGGGAAGTGGGTGCCACTCGTCGCGGACGCGCGCCGTGAAGTCGTAGAAGGCGCAGACGGTCACGAGGTCTGCTGAGTCGAGGTCCGCCGCTGGTGTGTCGGGTGGTGCGTCGTAGAACCCTCTGGGGTGGTATATCTCGGGGTCGGGGATTCGGTCGTCGTCCCAGTTAGGGCCTTCTTGCGGACGGAAGGCGTAATTGAGAAATTCGCCGTACGTCTCGCGGTGTTCTTCGGGAAGGAAACGAAGATGCATAATCGCGGTGCGTCGGCGGGTGGTATATGCTTTGGGTGGCTCTCGACCGCAGTCGGGCGATTCCGGTTGTCTGGGTGACGTCCTCAACGAACCGTACGATTCACGTCCCCACGGCCCTGACACCAGTACATGAGCGAGACGCAGGAGTCGTTTTTCACGCGAGGGAACCTCTTTCTCATCGCCGTCGTGACGCTCGGGGTCATTCTCCCGGGCGTCGCGCGCTGGTACCTCGGGAACGCGGGCTACACGAACCTCGGGATGATTGTGTTCGCCCTCGGCTACGCCGGCATGGTGTTCATCGTCTGGTTCGGCTGGATTCGACCGCTCGACATCACCGGTCCAAAAGAGCAGAATCCCTGACGACCTGATGGCGACGTAATTCCGTGCCGAGACCACTCCAACCGGGAATGCCCCTATATGATGGGTCGTGGACACGCGTCTCCAGCGAGAATAACGGAACTTTGATAGTCGATTCGAACCGACCGAGAAAACAAGAATGCTTCCCCTTCAGCTCATAGACACCTTCCTGCTCGACTACAACATCGGGCAGGCGCTGTTGCTCGTGTTCATTCTGTCGACGGTCGGAGCACTGCCGCTGAAGTCCCGTCGTATCATCGGTATCAACACCGTCATCTTCGGGCTCATCTTCCTGTTGACGCCGGTGACGCTGGCCAAGCCGCACTACCTCTTTTTCGGCGTCACGCTGCTCATCGTCGGTCCCATCCTCTACGTTACGGGCCGCCGCTGACCGACGCATCGACACCGACCGACCAATTCTCCGCCGCCGATTCGGAAGAACGCGACGTTTAAACGGCGAGAACCGCAACCCACGGGTATGTCTGAACCGCGCGTTCCCGGCGGTCGCGGGGCCGTCTTGGAGTTGCCCTGTGGCGAAGAAAAGCGCGTCCGGGAACTCGACTTGGGCAAACGAGAGTTCGACTGCCCCTGTGGCGACACGCACGCCGTCGTCATGGACGCGCACCCACCGGACCGATTCATTCCCGAATTCCTCGTCGAAATCCTTCAGGAGACGATTGAAACGACGAGCGAGGATATGCCCGAGTTCGGCACGGCGCACCTCATGGGAATCGTCCTCGAAGAGTTCCCCGAAGCCGTCATCTCCGAAGATGTCTCCGATGACGGCGAAGTCGGCGCGGGCATCGTCTGGGTGACCGACTTCGATTCTCGAAGGCTCCACGAGATTATCGTCGAACTCGTCGTCGAACTCATGGAACACGCCGTGAGCCACGCCGACGACGACAGCGTCGTCTCCGAGTTCGAATCGAAGATGCTCGAGTTCGACGTGAGCGAGTTCGTCGAACAGTACCGCGCCCAGCGCGACCTCGACCCAGAACCGTACATGTGACGCGTGGATGCGCGCGGTCATCCCCCGCGTGACGCACGCGTCGTTTCCGGGTGATGTGCGCGCCTCTGTCCGGGTGATGTGCACGCCTCTGTCCGGGTGATGTGCGCGCCTCTGTTTTGCTACTCGATTCGAATCCGACCCACAGTCGGGTCCAGCGTCGCCTTCGCGCCCAATGGAAGCGGGACGTTCGGGTCTGCGTGGCCGAATTCGACGTCGAACACCGCCGTCGCGTCGGGGTTGTACTCGCCGAGAACCGACAGCACTTCTTCGCGGAGTTGCTCGCCGTAGTCCGCGGGTGGCTCCCACTCTAACCCCGGTGAGTGCGTTCGGGGTCGTCCCATCACGAGACCGTCGAACCGTTCGAGGAGACCGCGCTCGCCCATCGCCCGAAGCGTGTAGCGGATCTCACGGGGGAGTGGGACGTCCTCCGACGTTTCCAGTGCGAGAATCGCCCCATCGAGTTCGTCGAGGGAGGGGAGATAGTGGTCGGTCTGGAGGTGCCACTTCACGATGCTGAAATTACCTCCCCAGAGCCGCCCAGTCACGCGCGCTTCACCGTGCCACGTCCGGCCCGGATTGTCACGCCACTCACGTGGCTCTCCAGTGTCGAAATCGAACCACTCGTCGGTCCACTCGGGAGTCGGTTCGACGACCCCGAGC
>NZ_JBZRPK010000261.1:0-2504 GCF_058382125.1 Haloferax sp. s1 | reverse complement strand
AATTCGCCGACGATGGGGAGACGCCGGTGAGCGTGTTGACGGGCGAAACGCTAGCGCACTCGCAAGCGGCGGCCGAGGAAGCACGAGAGTTTGCTGACGGTGCTGACAGCGTCGCAGCCCAGGTCGCCGTCCCAGCCGCGGTGGAGGCAGAGATCGAGACCGCCAGCACGCCCTACACCGCAGCCGCATTCTTCCATTTCAAGGCAACCGGCTCGCTCGAACTGCATCGATCCTACCACGCGGTGTACGAGTCGGATGGGTTCTCGGTCGCGTTCGAGGCCGACTACGAATCGGGAGATCTGACCATCACCGTCGAGCGTGCGGACGGCCCCTGAGAGAGGGAAGCGCCGAGAGTGGTTTTTGTGCGCCAGCGATGGGTGCCGGCGCAGCACGGGGTGAGCGAGCAACGATCCCCGGTGCGTCGGCGCTTCGAGGTGTTCAAGATGCATATGGTCATTTACGCGCTGGTAGAGGCATCGACGCACGACGACGCGCTGGCCACCGGACAGACGGTGTTCGAGCGATTGGTCGGCGCGGATCCACACACCGGCGCCGTCTTCGATTACTTCGTCACGTTCGACGAGGAGGACACGTCCGTTGCAGGGAAGGCGCGATGGGGTGAGCTTCCGACCGCGGCTCCTGTCGACTCCGATGACGGCCAGGACCTGCTCGAGCGTGGCTGGGAGGCGACGAAGGAGGAGTTCGAGCGCAATCTCGGCCGGGTGAAGGAAGCCATCGAAGAGCTCTCAGACGAGGAGATCATGCGGGACGAAGACCTCGCCCGGCACGCCTTCCACCAGGTCGGCGCCTACGACGGCCCGACGGTGTTCCTGTACAACGAGTACGCGAACGGAATCCGACATCGCGAGCAGCTGGATCGAGTCCTTGAGGAGAGTGATGAGCTCTGGATCGTGCCCGCAGACGTCCACTTCTGAACAATGCCCCGCATCACCAACTGGCGACGCGAGAGCCGCTCGCCGACACTCGCGTATCGGAACGCCGAGACCGGTGCGCGAGCCGTCTTGCATCGAGCGCCGGACTCTACCGGTACAAGTGGCGTGGGGCAATCCTCGTCGACGGCTACCCGGTCTGGTCGCGGGGATACGAGACGAAAGACGCGAAGTCGTTCCGTGACGTGCTCCGGGAGCGGCCGGCTCCGGAACTCAGCTGTCCGGAATGCCCGAGCGACGACGTTCGCGTCGGCGAGAAGGCAGCAGACGGGGCGAAGGTCCAGCGCTGGTACGATTGCCCCGACTGTGGGTACGAAGCCCTCTCCCGCATCGTCTACGGCGCCGAGCGGTGAGTGAGTGAGCGGTGGGCGCTGTTTTTCGGCCGGGCACGAGGTCGTGGCCCGGGACGGCCGGGTTAGTCAACCAATGAGTCTCGAAGTACTTGACCGACACAGTGAGGCACTGTTCGAGTTCCTCTGGTGTCCCGTCTGCGGGCAGGAGGTGTTCACCCACATCCCGTTCGAGGGGGTGTTCTGCAAGAACTGCAACACCCAGGTCGAACTCCAGGAATCTCGAGAGACACGCGGCTACGAGGAGGCCGTGCTCGCCTGCTTCGATTCTACCACGACCTAGAACCTCCACGTCGACGAGAAGCTACGTCGCGATCTTCCGGATGGATCGGCGCGGGTGAAGGTCTTCGGCGCATCGGGCACCTACGAGGTAGATTGGTGGAGTCCGGAGCCGGGTGAGGACTGGGAACCTGTCGAGCGTGGCGAGTTCGACGACGTGGAGGAGTCCGACGACGTATCGCATCTGGCATAGTACTCATGGTGAATCCCTCAGCAGGTGATATTTGTCAATATCTTTGCTGCATAGAGGGCGTGAACCCTTGGGTTTAGAGGTCAAGAGAGCGGTTCAGCGTCACATTCCTCAGTAAGATGAGTCTGGATATCCGTCGTAACCTCACCACACAGTTGACACTCAATTGGCCCGTGGCTCTGACCTGTATCGACTACTTGGAGCCGGAGCGTGTGTTCTGTACGCCAGAATCCAGATTCACCGATCGTATATTGGAGGCGCAAATCAGGGACACCACCAGTTCCTACACCCAAGGGTGCCAGAACTTCATGGATTCTCTCGATATCCTCCTCCAAATACGAGACCAGTTCCTCGTGGGTACCTGAATATCCGTAAGCGGGGAATGAGAACTGTTGGGAGGGCCCCACCATCTCCTCGAATCGTTCCTGTCCGCCTTCGGTTTCAAATTCGAAGTCGAAATTAATTCTACCGGGAATCATCCCCACGAATTGCTCCTGAACGACCTCTTGGTCAGGTGTGATTCGGTCGATGAAGACAATCGTAGAATCCAAGTCGTCACCGATTCCCTGAAGCTCTTCTACTGCTTGCTCAGCATCCTCAGTTTCACGGTCGGATTCCGTCCAGACCTCAATCACCTCTATCTGTGGTGGAATCAGCTCCATCGGCGCGGGAATTCGGGTTTCCGTGATAGTTTGGAGAATCGCCAACTGCTCTATCAACTCCCGGTCGTAGGGG